>DYRX01000307.1 GCA_020718525.1 Victivallis vadensis | reverse complement strand
TTCACGTTCACAGCGGAGCGGTTCACGTTAGCGTACACGATGTACATTGACGAACCCGATTACGATAGCGATTACGACAACGATAGCGAGTCTTAGAACATCCCGGCGTAGCCGGTTAATTTAGATATCCCGGCATTCGTCATACAATTGCCGGAGGCATTCTCGAATGTTGCCCCCATGGGCATTGAAGATCTCTAGAAGCCGGGCTTCGCTAAAGATGCCGTGTCCCCCAGTGAGGCGCGCGGCAATATCCAGCAGAATCTGATGACTTGGTGCACGTTTGTGCAAGATCGGGAAAAAGCCCTCTTTGTGGCTTGTTGCGAGCAGTCCAATCTGTCTGTTTTTCACCCAGCGGCAGATCCGGTTTTTTCTAAAAAATGACAAATGATCAAAGCCGTCTAGGAAGACTGTTCCGCCTGCGCTGAGGTCAAATATTTGCTCTCTTATCTTCTCCCAGACCGGGGAGCAGTCGAGGCTGATGAATACTTGTGCCGTTTCTTCTCCTCTGCTTCTCGCATCCTTTTCCATGGCGTCCAGCAAAGTTGTCTTACCACTGCCATGAGGTCCAAGGATCAGGGCGTGCCGGCCTAGCGATTCGAAACGCCCGAAGAGCTCTTCGAGCGGAAGATCGTCCGGGATATAGCCAAGCTCTTCAATTTTCCGCGTTGCAAATGGATTGTCCTTGGCTCGAATCATTGCTCGTGTCCTCGATAGAGAAGTATCTCATGTCCGAAAGGGGAAAGCACAAATTCTTTTTGCAGTAGCTCTCCGCCTGCCTCAAGTTCGAGCGCCCAATGCAGTGAGATCAACTGCCCGGAAAAGCTGTAAGGACCTGGCGGCATTTTGAATTCAAATGATCTCGAGTCCGAAACGGACGGATCTTCAAAATTCATGATCCCTGCGATTTCCGCATCCTCTGTTCCTTTGCCGCTGGTGAACCAGAAGAGGCGGAGGCTGGCCTTTCTGGGCTTTGCGTCGAGTTCCCAGGAGACTTTCCCACTCAGGCTCTCTCCCGGCATGAAGCTCTGCCTATCGTCCTTCACATCAATTTTCAAATTTTTCATAGGGGACTGACAATTATTTTGTGTTCCTGCTTCACATCAGGCCATCGGCCAATCTCTCCATGCACACTGATTTCCCAAATAATCTTGTTGCTTTCCGCCTCGAAAGAGTGCATCGTCTCCGCTGGAATCTGAAATTTGGCGCTTCCATCTTCGATTTTCTGGAATGCCTGCGAAACAAAAAGCTGTTTCATGAAAAAAGTGCTTTTGTCAGTGCAGGAGCTTGTTCCTCTCCGGTAAGAGGACTCCTCTCTGCCGCTCAGCGTGATCGTAAGCGCCTTTATGCGCTCTTTTCTTCCGTGAATTTCCCATTCCAGTTCAGCCGAAGTTCCCGGCCGCAGGATCGCCGGACGGAGAGTGAGCTTCAGCCAGGGATTGAAGAGCGCCAGAAACTGATAGACGACTGCGCCCAAAAGGCAGAGTCCAACGATTTCAAAAGGGATCAGAAAAAATGTCAGGAACCATTGAGGCCGCCCAAGCCGGAATCCTCCGATCATTTCAGAGACAAAGACAGAGACAATTCCGTTCCAGAAAAGACATATGAGCACAGCTCCCAGGAGTTTGTGCGATGCAGGCGTCTGCGTCTTCAGGACAATGAATCCGTCCGAATCCGTGCTTCCACGATATTCCGATGCATTTCCGGTGCCCCGCAAGAGATAGTCTCCAGAAAAAGAGATCCCGTCCTGGGTGTAAATCGTTTTCTGTCTGAAACTGCTTAGTCCAGCGCGGATTATTGCCATGCCTGCAATGACAAAGGCAAGCGGAAAGAGGCACAATGCATATTTCCAAGAAAGCTTCTTCTCCAGGACAGCCTGGCCTGGATCCGCCGGATCCACATGACATACAGGATTTTGCATGGAAAGATAGCGCTCAACTATCTCCTGTTTGGCACTGTGACCACTGCTTGATCCGCCCAGAAAATCATATTTGTTACTGCGATAAGTCTTGCCGCCAAATGAATACTCGTACAAAATATCAACGCTATAGGTCGTTCCGTCGTCTGAATCGTGGCTTTGAACGGTTCCCGAAACAACTTTGCACGGAAGCTCTGGCCAGGAATTTGCCCGGATCAGCTTTGATATGGGGCGGTAGCTGAAATGATATGTCATCAGAAGTCCGGCGGCAAGAAAAATCATCCCCAGAAAGATCACTCCAATTTGACCTAGCCTTTTGTTTCTGAAGGAATGCAGGCGCCCCGGCTTCGGCATCGGATCATTGCTTTTGGGCTTGTAGAACCATATTCCGTATATCCCTCCTGCTCCGACAAGGATGAAAATCGCCGGCAGTGGAATAATCGCTATGAGCCAGAGACTTTTATGCTCCAGAATCGCGGTTTCAGGATTCCCAGGATCTACATAGCAGAACGCCTTCGAGCCTGCATGATAGTGCTCCACCAGCTTTTGAAGCTTGGAATAGTCCGAGGAAGAGTAAGTCGCATCCTGATAGCGCTCAGACAGATACGCCCTTCCTTTGTATTCATATTCGTATTTGACTTTGAACAGATAGGGATCTTTTCCTTCTCCACGCTCGACAACGCTAGAAATTATCCTGCATTCCAGCTTCGGCCAAAAATAGCTTTGCGCTGACAAATAAAGATCTCTAATCAGAAAAATTTCGAAAAGAGTTCCCATCGCGAAAAACACGAGCAGAAAGAGAGTCCCGGCAACTTTGCCGCCTGCGGATGATCCATTTTCCTTAGATGATAAAGACATTTTCAAGCGAGCTTCCTGTCAATTCCTGAAAGACGCATAATTAAGAATCCATCACGGTCGAGTTGCAGTTCGGGCATTGGGCGACGGAACCGGCAAAATTTTCGTCAGCCTCGATTTCCGCGCCGCACTTCGAACAGTTGAAGCTTATTACAGACATTGATCCAGGTTCCTTGCTACACTCTTTCAGCCTAAATGGGTATGATGACAGGGAGTTTCCAATGCCCCGAGTTCTTCGAGACCCAGTTCCTTGGCGATCCAGGTCAGATCCTCGTTCGCTCCATCCTCTTTTCGGCGGGAGTCAGATTGTCGGATAATGCCTTTCACAATGCTGACGAGCTTTGGACGCAAGCTTGGATCATTAACAGCCTGTCGCGGCGTCTTGCCGTCAAGCACCTCTATTTCCGTGTCCATCCAATTCTTGTAATGCTCAACAATCAGAGTTCCAGGATCTCCTTGTGCTCGTTTCATATCATTCTGTGAAATGGCTCTTGTGGCAAATTCGAAGCGGGGGGCATGCCTGAGAAGATCCTGAGGAATGAGAGCCAGATTGCGGGAATTGCTAAGATCCGAACTTTGATTACGAGCGTGGTGTATCTTTTTCTCGTCCATGAAACTCACTCTTTTCCCGGACATCTTCTCGAAGTAGCTCCGTAATTTGACATGGAGAGATTCCTGCATGCTTGTCACCCTGATTTTTTTGTCCCCGAGGAGTATACTTCCCAGAACCTGCCGTCCCACGGAATGGTTTCTAATCAGACCTGCATCTTCTTCCATTGGGAAAAGCCAATCCCACGATTTATAAAAGCCTTTTGCCATATCCTCGTCCATCGGCTCTGTCGGCACGACATCAGTGTGCATCTCAAGCAGAGATTCCATTTCCTGGGATTCGCAATTGAGTCTATAGGTGCCTATTGTTTCTACAAACTTGGAACTTTCAACAATGATTCTGCGGAATTCCGAGTTCAGTGCGGTGAAAGCCTCAAACATGCGCGTCATGTTTCTGTCCAACCAGTTGCGCATCGGTTCGCCGCCGCCTGGTCCGCCAAGATGGGTGACAATTGCGGCGATTATTTCCTCTGTTTCGAGAGCCCCCACCTCAGGGATTGGCACAGACGCGCCATGAATTCGTGTATAGTGCGGCATTGGAAAGATCCTTACTAGCATGCGGGTGAAGCGCACTGCCACGGTGGAGAGGGAGCGGTCATGAATCAGCATCGGCGGAGATTGAAGGTCAAGCTGGTCACGCACAAGACACTCGTCGTTTGCTCTGAACTCAAGCACCTCGACAGCCGCTGAACGAATTCCTGAATAGGCTTTGAAAAAAAAGCGTTCGTCATTGTTCAGTCCCGTGAAGTTTTCCAGCTCCCATCGCTGGAAAAATGTGCGTCCTCGTGTATCTGGCTTGTATAAAATTTCGTTTATGAAAAACTCGTTGTTCTCAAGAGCATTGCCAGCGAGGAAGCTCAGATGCTCCCCATTGGACCTGTATTCGCTGGCGATACGCCGAGTCACCTTTTCTATGATATTGGAGTCTATCTTCAATGCAATCTCATAGTTTTCCGGCGACCACGGATTAAATGGACACGCGACAGGGCATTTGTAAAAGCTACCCCGCTTGCCACCGCATTCAGCCGATGCGATCGGGCGACCGGCGGCAGGGCATTCCCGGTCTTTTTTACTGAAAGAAATCATGTTCTTCATATGCGGCAAAGATAATTATGACTCTGGGAAATATCAAGGCTAAGATCTTGAAAAACATAAATCTCTCTTTTCCTGAATCTCAGCAGGATAAAGGAATTGACGCAGATTTTATTTCCCTTCAGTATCGCAAGAATTTGTTCCCCGGCATTTCTCAAATGTTTCACATCTCAGCCCTCAATACTTTAGGGGGAGGGCTGATTTCAACAATCGCAAATGAAA
>DYRX01000306.1 GCA_020718525.1 Victivallis vadensis | reverse complement strand
GATTTATGCCGAAATTCAGTGGCTTTGATATCTTCAGCTTCTCTTCGATTTTAAACAGGTCGGCAGACGGATCATTTTTGAGAGTCCAGGCATTGCTTTCCTGGGCGACTGCGCCTGAGAGCATTGCAAAGTGCGCTAGGCATAAAATGCATTTTTTCATTTTTGTCCACCTTTTTTGCTTGGCTTGTAAATTTTTTCAATTATGGGCTTTAGTGCGGCGGCGATCTTGTCATAGCAGGCCTGGTTCATATGAAGTCCATCCTTTGCGAACATCGAAGGCGTCAAGCTTCTTCTGCAGTGCCGGATAAAGGCCTTGCGGACGTGCAGACTCCTGCGCCTGCTGATTCGGGGCGAGGAAGAAAAGCAGGGAAATGAGTGCTGCAACGAGAATCGTGGCGCTGGTTTTCATGAAGAGTCTATCCTTTGTCGTTTTAGAATATTGATTTAAATAATTCGAATCGTTCATCTCCAGGTGCCCCAGTAGTACGGGTCTGGAAAGACAGTCATGCTTTGCGATTGTCTGTCTGCAAGCCAGTTCTTGCTGCTTCCGGCATGACCGTCGGCAAAGCTCAAATTCGCGAAATACCTATGCCGTGGAGACCAACGGCCGCTTGTGGCTCCGAGCCAGCCTGTGAATGTCGTGTAGCATGTGCCTGCGCCCAGTGCGCTGAAAGTCGCCGCACTTTGCGCTCCAATGAAGCTGTCTGAAAGGCTTGGATAATTGTAAGTGTTTGCTTGAGTCGCAGTTATGATTGAATCTCCCCAGAATGCATCTGAAAATACAATTGTCTTGTCAGGAAACTTCATCTGGCTGATATTGTTCGTGCCCATGCCGTTGCTGGCGGCGTCGTCTCTCGCGACCATATGGTTGATCCCGATGGAGACGAAAAATCTTCCAGTGGCGTTCGTCAGGTTCCTGTAGCTGTACCAGTCACTTGGGGCCGATGGGCAGTCTGCGACGCTGGATGGATGTCCGCTGCTTGGTGACTTGAGGTAGTCTCCAAGACTTCCATCTTTTCTGTACCAGTAGTAGCCGGCGGCATTCTGCATAGGTGGCAGAGCCCCATTGTAGTCGGTGTGGTATGTGTAGTACGCCAGGATCAGATTCTTCTGGTTTGATTTGCAGACGCTTGACTTTACCTGATCCCTGGCCTGCTTGAGCACCGGAAGCAGCAGAGCCGCCAGTATTGCGATTATCGCGATGACGACCAGGAGCTCGATAAGAGTGAAAATTTTCTTTTTCATGAACGTCTGCCTTTCGCTTTCCCCAAGCCTTGTTTTCCCCGATGCTCCAATTATATTTGATTTAATGGCATTTTGAAAGTATAATTATATGCACTTATACGGGAATAATTTGCATTATTATGACATTCTCGCTGAAAAAGACCGGAATATTCGTGAAGACCGCCTTCATGTACTCGTGCTTGAAGGACTGGCGCTGGGATACTTCCCGTGGACTCGACGTCTACGATCTTTGGACCGTCATTGACGGCTGCGGGCAGATGCGCAATGCCGGAAGAATATTCAGAATTAGCATGGGGGACTGCTTCCTTCTTCGTCCCGGTGGAAGATACATCGCAAGCCATGATCCGAAGAACCCGCTGCTTCTCTATCCGGTTCATTTCCTCTTCACAGACAGTGGCGGGAAAAAAATATTTCCACCCGACGATCAGATCCCGCCATTTCACCGCCGAATACAAAACATGGAGTTCTTCAAGCAGGTGCTGGACAAAATACAGATAGAGGTTCTTCTTGGAAGACGGGGATTCGCCGCGGAGTGGCTCAGGCTTCTCCTGCTTGAGCTGGACTTCTCAGACAATTCTGTGGACATTGCCGGTGTGAATGCCGCCAGGATGAACGCGATGAACAGCATGAAGAACACTGTTCTAATGAACCCCGAAAAATACTCGTCTGCGAAGTATATGAGTGAAGAAATGAAGCTTTCCTATGCGTATTTTTCCAGGCTTTTTAAGAAGGCGAACGGCATAAGTCCGGAGGATTTCCTGATCAACGCACGTATCGAATGCGCGAAGAGACTTCTGCTCAGGACAGCCGACAACATGGCGGAGATTGCAGAAAAGACCGGCTACCGCAGTTCCTTCTTCTTCAGCCGGCAGTTCAAACAAAAAACAGGACTATCTCCGAAAGAATACAGAAGAGACGCATGCGACTGATCAGTCAGGTCCAAGTCTCTCCACGTTCATTGATTCGATTTTTTTCAGTATGCGACCGGCTTCGTCCGATTTCCCAAGTGAAGATTTGACGAATGCAAGATTTGAAAGAGTCCGTATGTTGTCCGGCTCCAGTTTCAGAGCTGAAATAAAATATCTTTCGGCTGAATGGAAGTCATTTTTCGAAACCGCAATCGTTCCGCTGTTGTTGAGGGCTTTTTTGCTGTAAGGCGCGATTCGGATGCATTCAGTGTAAAGTTCCAGTGCCTTGTCGGGATTCCCGTTGTTCTGAAGGAAAAACGCATAATTGAAGAGGAGCAGAGAGCTTGGGCATCCTTGCTTCATCGCCAAGTCGAAATTGATTTCAGCATTTTTTGCATCTCCCCTGTTTGAATAAAGAATTGCCATGTTCATAAGGGAATATGGATCATGCGGATCGCAGTTCCGAGCCTTTAGGAAGAAATTTTCTGCCTCGTCAAGTTTTCCTTCTTTCATTGCAATGATACCGAGAAGATTGTAGTTGCGTGAATAAAGAGGTAAAATTGAGAGAGACTCATTTATGAGGTTTTTTCCCTCTTCGATGCGGTTCTTCTTAATCAGCGCCTCTCCTATTACGCTCTTTGCTTCGGCGTCCTCTTTCGAATTGTCGGACTGCATGGGAAAAAGGACGAAGAGCGAAGAGAGAGCCAGTGCGGAAAAATGGGGCTTCGAACTTTCGCCGTGTTTGAGACGATAAAAGAGATCGGAAATGAAAAATGATGCCAGTGCAAAAGACGCGGGCAATGCTGAGAAACGATATCTGCCGCTGGCGACAAAAACTGTCTGGGCAATCCAGAATGACGCGAAAAGGAGGAGGAAAAATCTGAATTGGAATACTTCTTTTCCGCGCAAGAAAATGGTTGAAAAGAAGCCTGCGACAGAAAACAGCATGAGCAGATGCGAGGCAAAGAACGATCCGCTCTGCAAGGATGTGTAGTATCTGCCGATGGAATAATCCGCCCCCGAAACAAGCTCCTTTCCGTTCCAGGAGAGAAAACTTTTTTTAAGGAGCAGTAGCAACCACGAAAACGGATTTGCAACGATGAATTCATAAGATTTTTCCAGGAAGTAGATGTCTTTACCTCTCGAAGAAGAGGGGGATGGCTCGGCTTCCCGATGGACTTTGTCCCAGTCAGGTCCAGGTCTCAAATAGCATGTTCCGTCAGAATCGGGATTGTTTCCGAGATAGAAGTTGAACGCACCGTTTTCCTGAATTGAAAAGCTTGCCGAAGCGAAGACGCGATTGTAAAGGGAGACAGCTAGAGCGGCTGAAATTACAGGGGCGGTGAAGAATGCGAATTTAGCAAGATTCAATTTTTGTTTTCTCCGGATGAAGCCTGAAAGAAAATACAGCGACACCAGACCTGCGAAAATGAGAGACAGCGGATGTGTCAGAACGGCAAGGGAAGAGAGGAGCGACGCGGTGAGAAGGCTTGCCTGCGCCCGTGCAGGCGAACACTTCGATTCCGAGTAATAGAGAAAAGCAAGCGAGAGCATTAGGAGTGCGAAGAGAAGGCTTTCACTGAAATATTCGCATTGGTAATAGATTGCAGGTGGATAGACGGCGACCAGGATCGAGAAGATTGTTGCCGAAGATCTCGGGATGATTTTTTTCGACAGGATGAGAAAGACTAGGGGGGCGGAAGCTATCAGACAAAGGGAGCTTTGTGCGAATCTTGTCCAGAAATGGCTGTCATTGGACAAAAAACCGAGCACTGCGAGAAAATATGGATAGAGAGGTGCGTGTATCTGTGGGGAGTCCCATAAGATTTTCCCACTCAAAATTTCACGCGTCCTCGACATATATTCCTCAACATCGGGACCAAGAGGAGTGTCGAAGAGGGGGAATTCAGAATATTGAAGCAGATAGACGAAGCGCAGGACAAAGCCCGCCATGAGGCATATTGCCAGAATGATGGAGGGATATTTTTCCGCTTTCATTTTGCGGGAACCTCCGTGAAAAAATAAAAAAAAGGATCGGAGAAAAGCTATTTCTCCGATCCGCAAAGATAAAGATCAGCGAGCGTAGTACTCGATGACTTTCATTACTTCGATCGCGCAAGGCACCTCGCCTGCAACCGGCATCCTGAGGACAGTTATCTTGCAGTTTTCCCTGTCAATCTCGATGTATGGAGGAACTTCCGAACTCAGTCCCTTCACAGTTTGAACGATTGAGGGAGACTTCCGACTCTTCTGCACAACTTGTGCTTTGCTCGAACTTGCATTGATCCTCTTCCTTAAAAAAAGTGGTTTTTGCTTGATCGGAGCAGGTGTCAAGCCTTTTGGGACCTGCTTCGAACTACGAATGAGCCACAAAAGATATATGGGCGAGATGAAATTTCAAGTCGAGCAATCGAAAAATTCACAATATCGTCATTTGGCGGCGATTGCCTGGTCTTCGGGCATATAGGATTCAGTCCTCAATTGCCATGTATACTATATTGGCTTGAATATTAAACATTACGATGTATCTTGCTCCATGTTTC
>DYRX01000582.1 GCA_020718525.1 Victivallis vadensis | reverse complement strand
CATCACGTTCGGCACTGACACGGCAAATCTGAAAAATCAGAATCCACTGCTTTCAGCCGCCGCAAACAACGGCGGAAGCACGAAAACATGCCTGATCGACTCTGCGAGCCCGGTTGTGAATGCGGGCGCAAACCCTCTCTCGCTTGCCAACGACCAGCGCGGCTCCGGCTATCCGCGAGTCCTCGAAGGCACATGCGACATCGGGGCCGTCGAGGTGCTTTCGCCGCCAGTGACCCACAGCGTGAATTTTTCCGCAGGTGCAGGCGGCAGTCTCAGCGGCACGACAAGCCAGACGGTCTCAGACGGAGAAGACTGCAGTGCCGTCACGGCCGTCCCGAACTCAGGATTCCGCTTCGTCAACTGGACTGGCGACTACACCGGAATTGAAAATCCTCTCACAGTAACAAACGTCACAGCTGACATGGCAATAACTGCGAATTTCGCAAGAATTTCTCCGGAGGACTTCAACGGCGACTTAAAGTCGGACGTGGTCTGCGAGAGCCCGATAGAGAACGGTTTCATATATTTCATGAACGGGCAGTCCGTGACTTCATTTTCAGGGGTTTATGACAAGACAGACAAGAACTGGACAGTTGCGAAATTCGCAGATTTCAACGGTGACGGAAAGACGGACATGCTTTGGGAGCATGAGATCAGCGGACAGGTTCTTGTCTATCTCATGAATGGTGCGTCAATTACTGCCGTGAAGAGCATCTACAAAGGCGGAGAATGGAAAGTCGAAGACTGCGCTGATTTCAACGGCGACGGCAAAGCCGACGTTCTCTGGACACATCTTCAGAGCGGGAGTTCTGCGCTCTATTTGATGAATGGCGTGAATGTCAGCTCTGTCAGCACATTGCATTGCGGAATTGGCTGGCTTGTCAGAAAAGTCGCGGATTTCAATGGCGACGGCAAGTCTGACATTCTCTGGGAGATCAATGGCGTCCAAGGTCATCTTTGCCTGATGAACGGTGCGACAGTCAGCTCCGAAGCGATGATCTATTCAAAGAGCCCAGCTTGGATTCTGAAATTGTTCGGAGACT
>DYRX01000305.1 GCA_020718525.1 Victivallis vadensis | reverse complement strand
ATTACGACAACGATAGCGAGTCTTGGAACGTCCCGGCGTAGCCGGTTAAATTTAACGTCATCCATGCGTAGCACGATTGTGACACTCTGCGGAAACGTTGAGAATGTCCTTGAGGGTGATTTTTTCAGCCTCCGCTCTAAGGGTACTGCTGAGCTTTTCCCATACATAACTCGAGGGGCAGATGTTCTTTCTTGGGCATTGCAATTTTTTGTCTTCGCAAAGGACCAGGCGCAAGTGACCGTCGAAGATTTCGATGATCTCGAGGACCGTAAGGTCTTCGGGAGAGCGCTTCAGTTTGTATCCGCCGTTGCACCCTCTCACTGTGGAGACCAGCCCGTTTTTCTTGAGCGGGATCATGAGCTGTTCGATGTATCCCTCGGAAATCTCCTGCTTGTGGGCGATCTCGCTTCCCCTGGCGAGCTTGCCTGCCGCATTGCAGTCGGCGATCTGCGCCAGTATTCTAATTCCGTATCTCGATCTTGTTGACAGCTTCATTGTGGCTTCTTTTTTGGCTGGACTATTGAAATGTGAAGTTCGCGCAACTGCTTCGGATCCACCTCGGAGGGAGCGTTCATCATCAAATCCTGCGCCTGCTGATTGAACGGGAAGGCGATCACCTCGCGAATGTTCGGCTCCTCTGTCAGGAGCATTACGATCCTGTCAATTCCGGGCGCAATTCCGCCGTGGGGAGGCGCGCCATGTCTGAAGGCATTGATCATTCCTCCGAACCTCGAGTCAACCGACTCCTTCTGGTAGCCTGCGATTTCGAATGCCCGGTACATGATTTCCGGACGGTGATTTCTGATTGCTCCGCTGGAAAGTTCCACCCCGTTGCAGACGATGTCGTATTGGAACGCCTTGATATCGAGCGGATTCATCGAATTGAGCGCCTCCAGCCCCCCCTGCGGCATCGAGAAGGGATTGTGGCTGAAAATGATGGCTCCGCTCTCCTCGTCGAGCTCGAACATGGGAAAGTCAACAATCCAGCAGAATCTGAACGATCCTTTCTCGATGAGATCCAGCCTCTTCGCGAGCTCAGTCCTTACAAGCCCTCCGATCTCGCACGCCTTCTTCTCCTTGTCCGCGACAAAGAAAATCGCGTCTCCATCGGAGATATTTCCAGCTTTTTCTATGGCGGTAATCTCTTCAGCACTTAAAAATTTGACGATTGGGCTCTTCTTTTCTCCGGCAGACCAGACAATGTAGGCAAGCCCCTTGGAGCCGATTGACTGCGCATATGTCACCATGTCGTCGAAGAACTTGCGTGGCTGGGATGAAATGTTCTTCACTGGGATTGCCCTGACAACGCCGCCGCCTTTGACGACGTTGGAGAAGGCGTTGAAAGAGCTATTCCGGAAGATCTCGGTCACATCGTGAATCCTGAGGGGATTGCGCAGATCCGGCTTGTCTGTTCCGTAAACTTTCATCGCCTCGCTGAAGGGGATCCTCACAAATGGAGGCGTGTCCATCACTTTGTTCGAGAAGTCGCGGAAAACTCCTGAAAAGAGAGATTCCACAACCGCAAACACATCGTCCTGTGTCGCGAAGCTCATCTCGAGGTCGAGCTGGTAGAATTCTCCCGGCGATCTGTCGGCTCTCGCGTCTTCGTCCCTGAAACAGGGGGCGATCTGAAAATATCTGTCGAATCCCGCGACCATGAGCAACTGCTTGAATTGCTGAGGCGCCTGCGGTAGTGCATAGAATTTTCCGGGATGGACGCGGCTGGGAACAAGATAGTCCCTTGCACCCTCGGGGGAACTGCTTGTCAAAATCGGCGTCTGAAACTCGAGGAAGCCCATCTCCGTCATGCGTCTGCGTATCTCGGATATGACCTTTGATCTCGTGACTATGTTGCGGTGCATCTTTTCCCTGCGCAGATCCAGGAAACGATATTTGAGCCGCAAATTTTCAGGCGGGCAGTCATCCTGGGCGATCTGGAACGGGATGATCTCTGTCTCCCCAAGGATCTCCATTGATTCGGCGACCAGTTCAATTTCACCCGTCGAGAGCTTTGAATTGACGGTGGCCTCGCTTCTGGCGACTACGTTTCCTGTGAAGCAGATGACGGTCTCGTTGCGCCAGTCGCCGGCTTCCCTGTAAAAATCCTTCTGTGGGTTGATCACGATCTGGGTCACGCCGTAGTGGTCTCTGAGATCAATGAAGATTATGCCGCCGTGATCGCGGACGCTGTGAACCCAGCCGGACAGCCTGACAAGAGTTCCGACATCGGCTTTTCCGAGCTGTCCGCATGTATGCGTTCTGTATTTATGCATCTTGACTCCGCTTGTTGTTGAGACGGTAAATTGGGGGAGATCCGCAGTCTGGCGTCCCCGCGTTAATTTTTAGATTATCTTCTGACCCTTGCGTTGCCCTTCCATATGCTCCAAATCTGCTCTTCGTCCGCCGCCAGCGCGTAGTCCGTGAGAACTGTGGTGGCGAGGGCGCCGCTCGCCCAGGCGAACTGAATCCATTTTTCCGGCTCCCAGCCCTTGAGAAACGCATACAGCATTCCGCCTACAAATCCGTCTCCACCGCCGATTCTGTCGAGAACGGCAATTTCTCTCGGCTCGATCACGTGCCAATTCGAGCCCTCTGACATGATTGCACCCCAGAGGTGCCTGTTCACATTTATGACCTCTCTCAGGGTTGTCGCAAAGACGAGAGTTCCGGGAAAGCTCTTCTTTCCCCTTTCGATCATCTCCTTGAAACTGTCAATCTGGGATCCAAGTCCCTTTCCACCGGCTTCGGGTCCTTCGATTCCAAGACAAAGCTGGAAATCTTCCTCGTTGCCCACGAGAATGTCGGATATGCCGGCGATCTCTATGAACATTTGCCGGAGCTCCTTGTCGCGGCCTTTCCAGAAAGATGCCCGATAATTGAGATCGAATGAAATCTTGGTGCCGTGCTTCTTTGCGGATTTCGCAAGTTCCAGACAGAATTTGCTTGTCTCAGGCGAAAGCGCCCCAATCAGACCGGAAAGATGAAGAACCTGGACACCTTCCTCGCCAAAAATCCTGTCAAGATCAAAGTCCTTGACATTCAAAGTCCTTCCAACTTCTCCCGCCCTGTCATTGTGGACTCTGGGACCGCGCGAGCCGAAGCCGCTGTCGGCTATGTTGAACTGATGCCTGTATCCCCAGGGACCGCCCTGCTCGACTTCCTTGCCCTCGAAGGACATGCGTCTGCTGAGAAGATCACTCTTGATGAATTGCGCAATCGGACTGTCCTTCACAAAGGTTGTCAAGATTTTTACAGGAAGTCCCAGATACGAAGCGACGCTCGCGACATTCGTTTCGGCGCTTGTCGCCTGCATCACGTAGTTGCTACTGCAATGCACGGGCTGTCCGTTGACGGGCGTGATCCTGACACCCATGCTTGTTGGAACGACTAGGGCCCAGCGGCTGTTTTTGCGCAGTTCAATCTTCATGCCTATGCCTCTTTTTTTGTTGAGAAGTTCAAAATGAAAAGCATCTTTCCATCCGTGTTTTCCGGAGCCCCGCCTTTTTAGTGTCTAAGAGGGGCGCTGAAAAAACATAGCCTGCCAGCGTATATCTTAATCGTAAAAATTCAAGCAGGTATGCACATGCAGTATGGCGTTTTCGTAAAAAAACACCATATTGCATGCGCATAATGAGTCAGTCTCACTTAACGGTTATTTCCTCATTTGTCGGAGAGTTTCCCTCCAGTTTCTGAGCTTCCTATTGTCCAAAGCTCGCCGAATATTCCCCACATGCTGGAAAGAGACATGAGCTTCGAACCTGATATCTCGTTCCACTCCGACAATGGGTACTCGGCGATTACACGTCCGTCCAGGCGCAAAATTATCTCGAGATCGAAAATCCAGCGGCTTTGAAAAGGTCGGGAGAATGCCGCTTGTATATGCCTGCGTCTAAATATTTTCGCGCCGCACTGGGAATCATAAACCCCGGCATTCAGCTTCAATCGAGCTAGAAACGCGAAGAGCCTGCCAGCCATATGCCGGAAAAAACTGCGGTTGATTTTTGCTCCCGGACGCATGATCCTGCTACCGAAAACTGCGGCGGCGGAAGAGGAGGATGCAAAATCCAGCATAGGAGGCGCCTCCGAAAGAGGCGTTGAAAGATCCGCATCCCAAAAGCCAATCCATTCAATGCAGGACAGAGCCGGCTCCCCAGCGGCAAAAAGCATTCCTCTCCTTACCGCCTCCGCCTTGCCCTGATTCTTTTCCAGATTCAGCACATGGAAAGAGCCTGGACAGGTCTTTTTCATTTCAGCAAGCACTGAACTCGTCGAGTCGGATGAGCCGTCATTCACAAAAACAAACGCGAGGGATTTGGCAAACTCTGCGAATTTCGCAGGGGAAAGCCGCTTTTCCTCGTTGTAGCAAGGAATGACGAGACAAAGACTGGGCGTAGACGACAATTTGACTCCTCCAAGAAAAATCAGGCGGCGAACAATGGGATCGCCACTGAAAGAGCAATCTGTTGCTGACAAAACAAACAGCGAATGCACGCGCTGAAAAGATATGCCTTGCGGAATGGAATTCAAGGCAGAACTATTTGCAATACATAAAAAGCTCCTTCAATCCGATTTTCACCCGAAAATCGGGTTGAGGGACAAACGCATGGCCGGTACATTCAGAAGTCCTGACTCGTTGAAAAGCTGTGGACGGATCTAAATTTACCGGCTGCGCCGGGACGTTCCAAGACTCGCTATCGTTGTCGTAATCGCTAT
>DYRX01000304.1 GCA_020718525.1 Victivallis vadensis | reverse complement strand
CAACCAGATTGGTGGATGGCTGGTATATTGCAACTCACTTATTTGCAGATACTTATGCTTTTTTATGGTTTTCAACTGCGCCGTCTAGGTTAAACCATAGGAATGCATCGAAAAAACGCTTTTGCCATAGAAGCTGAAAAGCGAGAGTCTAGTCCCTAAGAGGCAAGAGCCCCTAATCCTGGGTCACTTCGCTCCATTTGAGCATTTTTCCTGCGGAGATATCCTTTTTCGCCCGCATTCCAATCATTTTGGAGGCGAGAGACGGCAGAATGCCGGTTCCGGGACGGCGGAAATCAAGCATGCGCATTTGTATTGTTTCGCCTTTGCGGATT
The DNA here is from genome assembly GCA_020718525.1 of Victivallis vadensis. Lineage (GTDB taxonomy): Bacteria > Verrucomicrobiota > Lentisphaeria > Victivallales > GWF2-50-93 > DYRX01. The sequence goes on along the minus strand of DYRX01000304.1, from coordinate 4,384 downwards.
TCGCAGGCGGAAAAAATGCTTTTCCTGGCAACCTTCATGACATCGAGTTCGGCGGCGCATGGTTTTTTGACGGGAGTTCCGAGCGCGAGGCAGACATTCCGAACCGCCCGGATCATCTCTTCAAGCTCTCCAGCTTCTATGGACGCCCTGTGGTCTGGACCCGGGAGGCGCCTGTCGAGAGTGAAATGCTTTTCAATGATCTTTGCGCCGAGCGCCGCGGCGGCGATTGCCACTTCAATGCCTTCGCTGTGATCCGAATAACCAACAATCGCTCTGAATTTCTTACGCAAGATGTTCATGGCCAGCAAGTTGATGTCATTGTAATCCGCAGGATACGAGCTTGTGCAATGGAGGATGGCATAGGATGCATTCTTTGAAGAGATTGTTTTTGCCGCCAGAGATATTTCACTTAGATTTGCCATTCCAGTCGAGATGATCATTGGCCTGGCAAAAGCGGCGACATGGGAGATGAACGGAATATTCGTCAGGTCTCCGGATGAAATCTTGAATATTGGCATTCCTATTTCATGGAGAAAGTCCGCCGAATCGAAATCAAATGGAGTCGAAAGAAAAAGGATTCCCAATTTTTTGCAGTAATTCGAGATTTTCAGGAATTCGTCGTTGGTCAGCTCGAGCCTTTTCAGCATTTCTAGCTGTGTTTCGCGTCTTCCGGTGTTGCGCCTCTGGTATGCCGCCTGGGATGCGTCGCCGGATACAAGCCTTTCAGCTTTGAACGTCTGAAATTTGACTGCGTCAGCCCCCGCTTTTTTTGCGGCAGAGACCAATTCCAGGGCGCGGTCCAGGCGTCCGTCGTGGTTCACTCCGATTTCGGCGATCACAAACGCACGAGAAGAAGAGCCTATTCCAAAGTCCTCTAATCTGCTGGTTAGAGCTTTTCTCTTCATTTTTCCCCGCCTTCCAGCATGAGGGAATCCTGCTGAGAGAAGAAGATGAAGCTTTTGCCTCCAAATTTGCGGATGCAGAGCTTTTTCCAGCCTCTTTCATGCACTTGGGCGATTTGAGGAGACTTGTCATCTGGAGACTCCCAGACGAGAAGCGCCTTCCGGGTCCATTCTGCGAAATTCGCATTCTTCAAAAGTTCCAGCATCAAATCAAGCGACTCCGAATAGGGAGGGTCTGCAAAAACAATATCAGGCGGAGGGATGCTAGCGTGGGAACGGAAATAGCGCTTCAGATCGGAACATATGATTGTCAGATCAAAGACTGCTCCAGCCTTTTTGGCTTTTTCGCAGTTTTCCCTGATGACCTCGCAGTTCGCGCGGAGTTCTTCGATGAAGATCAGACCTGCGGCACCTCTGCTCGCCGCCTCTATTCCGAGTCCGCCACTGCCGGCGAAGAGATCCGCGACGAGGAGACCTCTGAAATTGGCGATGCTGTCAAAAAGCGCCTTCCTTGCGGAGGCGGAGCTTGGTCTGACCGAACCGTTCTTTGGCACACGGATTTCGATTCCCGACGCGACGCCTCCGATGATCCGCATCTCAATCTTCCTCTTCCTCTACGGCTGGCTTGCTTCTGCTTCTTCTTCTTTCAAGCTCCGTCAAAAGCCGCTTTCTGAGCCTGACATTTTTGGGGGTCGCCTCGACGAGCTCGTCGTCGGCGATGAACTCGAGCGCCTCCTCGAGGCTGAGCTTTTTGGCAGGCGCTATCTTCATATTTCTGTCGGAGCCTGCCGCCCTCATGTTGGTAAGCTTTTTCGCCTTCTGGACATTGACAAGCAGATCTCCGTCCTTGCAATGCTCGCCGACAATCATCCCCTCGTAGCTCATTTCGTTGGGGTCAATGAAGAAAGTCCCACGCAGTTGAAGTCCATCAATGGCAAAAGGAACCGCCCTTCCTTGTCCCATGCTTATCAGGACTCCGTTGAGGCGGTTGGCGAATTCGCCCTTGAAGGGACCGTAGTGGGAAAATCTGTGGGCGACAATCGCTTCGCCCGCTGACGCGGTCAGGATGCGGCTTCTTATTCCTATGATTCCCCGAGTAGGGATGTAGAATTCCAGGAGATGCCGACCACCCCTCTGCTCGACGAGAATCATTTCGCCCTTCCTCGTGCCTGCAATCTCTATTACTTTTCCAGAATGCTCTGTTGGGAGGTCAACGGTGAGTATCTCTATCGGCTCATGTTTTTGGCCGTCAATTTCCTTTAGAATGACCTGTGGCTGTGAGACTGTGATCTCATATCCCTCCCTCCTCATGTTTTCGACCAGGATGGAAAGGTGCAGGACGCCTCTGCCGCTCACTTTGAAGGAGTCGCCGGTGATTTCCTCGACCTTGAGGGCGACATCCTTCTGCATTTCCTTGAAGAGGCGCTCGCGGATATGGCGACTGCTGACAAAACGCCCCTCCTGACCATAGAACGGAGAATCGTTGATCCTGAAAATCATCGAAATGGTAGGTTCGTCAACAGTGATGGGAGGCAATGCATCGGGGGTTTCGAAATCAGCTATCGTGTCCCCGATGTCAACGTCTTCGATTCCGCTGACGGCGCAGAGGTCTCCGCATTCGACCTTGTTCGTCTTCGAGCGCTCGATTCCTTCGAAAGTTTCGAGAAGTTTAATTTCAGCTCTGCGCGGAGACATTCCTTTTTTGATGATAACCAGCGGTCTGGCCACATCAAGGACACCCCTGTAAACCCTTCCGATGCCGATTCGTCCGAGATAGTCGGAGTAGTCAATTGTCGCAACCTGCATCTGAACGGGTCCCTCTACTATTTTCGGCGCCGGAACGCTGTCAATCACGGCATCCATGAGGGGGAGGATGGAATCCCTGGGACCTTCAAGAGTCTTGTCCGCCCAGCCGTTTCTGCCGCTTGCATAGAGCACCGGAAAATCCAGGAGCTCTTCAGGCGGATGCAGGTCGAGGAAAAGATCATAGACCTTGTTGAGGACTTCTTCGGGGCGCGCATCTGCCCTGTCAACCTTGTTGATGAGGACAATCGGCCTCAATCTGAGCTTAAGAGCCTTGTCAAGCACAAAACGCGTCTGTGGAAGCGGCCCCTCGGCGGCATCCACAAGGAGGAGTACGCCGTCCGCGAGATTGAGGACTCTTTCGACCTGCCCGCCGAAATCGCTGTGGCCGGGCGTGTCTATGATGTTGATTTTGGCGCCTCTGTATTGTATGCTTATGTTTTTCGCCAGGATCGTGATTCCACGCTCCCTTTCGAGATCGTTGCTGTCTAGAAAACAGTCCTTGATCTCCTGGTTTTCGCGGAAGACTCTAGCCTGACGGAGGATTTGATCAACAAGAGTGGTCTTTCCGTGGTCAACATGCGCAATTATCGCGACATTTCTGATTTCTTTCAAATTTATACCCGCTTTTGTTTTTTGCCTGCAAATGAAAATGGGCTCTTAAGGTAGCATTGACATCCGAATAGGCAATAGCGAGCCCCGACAAAGAAGGAAAATATTATTCTGCTCAAAAACCAGGATAAGCCGGGCACAATGGATTTCAATATTGAATAAGGCATAAGCCAGCGGGAAGAGTTTTGTCAACGAATTACACGAATTCACATGAAATTGCAGATGCCGATCCAAAAAATATCTTTTGATTTGGCGTATTCCGCATGTTTAGCGGTTACAAACTCCTATGACTCCACTCGGCAAACAGTGTTCTCTCAATTCGTCAGATTCGAATAATTCGTTGACAATGGAAGTCGGTGTCGGGATCGGAATCGGGATCGAAGAAAGTTCGCTCTTAGCAGCAAGTGCATTGCGGATAATAAGTGCCATTTTTATTTTAACATGTCAAATCGGGGAAAGAAAAATGCCCAGGTCTTGTTATTCCATGGCCATAAGGCAGATACCGCGATATTCTGCCGATTATCATGGTGGCAGGGATTCAGATCTCCTAATCTCGGATTTCACTAGCAGGGGAGGGCGTGGGCAGGCTCTTGGAATTATTGGTGCCTATCGCGAAGATGGCTCCAAATTCGTTCTTGTCATGTATAGGCTTATCCGGGTTGACAATCATTGCAGAGATGTCGCCATCCAGGAACAATGCGTCTTCGCAGGCGAGCGAGAGAAAGAACTCTGAAAAGGTATAGAAATTTATCTTTTCCTTCCGGGCATAATCCGTAATTGCGAAGATGACTTTCCCGTCTTTGTTCACACCTACGCCATTTCTGTGCTTGAGATTGCTGGAATCTGCGTTGAATTTAGGGTGAATAATTCCATTCATAACAAGAAGCGGTCCTGACTGTACCGCCAGCTGCGCCTTGATATTCGCCTTCAAATATGCAGAACTTTCAAGAATCCCAGCATTGCCTTCTCGATCAACAAAAAACACACCGTTTGGCTTGAGGTAGAAATTACCATTGTCAACAGCTGCGTGATTTTTTCCAATTTCAGCGGTATAAAAGTTTCCATTT
>DYRX01000303.1 GCA_020718525.1 Victivallis vadensis | reverse complement strand
TCACTATCGCCTCGTATGGTTCCATTCCCTCGTTGCGATATGTCTCGATACGGTCTATCAAAATGATTCCGTTGTTGACGATTGAACCTGCAAGCGAGAGAAGCCCGAGGATGACCATGAACCCGAAGTCTGCGTTCATCACGAGCATTCCTACGACCGCGCCGATGAAGATGAGGGGGATAGTCAGGATTATGATGGAGGCACGTCTGAAAGAGTTGAACTGCCAGACCAGCAGAACAATAATTCCAAGAAAACAGATTGGAAACCATTTGGCGAGTCGGCGCTGTGATTTCCCCGACTCCTCTATCTCGGCGCCCACAGCCCAATGGTGCTCGGCCGGGAAGTCCATCTTTTCCAGAGTTGGCTTGATATTTTTGAGTAGCTCTCCCGCGGTCATTACAGTGCTTTTGGCGCTGACAGTCACAGTGTCTTCCTGATTGTATCGTTTTATGCGCTCAAATTCGCCTTTCGCATAGATGTCCGCGATCTGTGTAAGAGGAATGTTCTGTTGCAGGCTTTTCGAATATATTCCCATTGTGTAGAACTGGTCGGCGGCGTTTCTTTCCTCTTCAAGACCCCTTGCTACAATTGGTATGTTTGCATAGCCGTAGTAGTAGTCGCTGAGCTGTTTCCCGGAGATGAAAAGATTCATGGCGTCGGCTATTTCCTGAGTGTTGACGCCTGACCGCTGGGCACGGTTCTGATCCACGTCAACTCTGATCCTGAAAACCCTGTTGTTCCAGTCCTGGCGGATATCCACTGTTCCTGGGATCGCCCTAAGTGTCTCCTGTAATTCATCCGCCATGGACAGGAGCAGATCCTTGTCGGGACCGCAGAATCTGATTTCGAGAAGTCCTGTTTCCGTGGCACCGAGCCACATGGCCTTGACCCTGCCTCTGACATTGGGGACTTCATCGAGAAGATATTGTCGTGTCTTTTCGACCATGGCATTCACTTGGCTGTTGCTTTCGGTGTTGGCTATTATGAAGGAGTAGTTGCTCTCGGGATCATCAGGAGACAGTGACAGGTAGAAGCGGGGGCCGCCACTTCCGACGTATGCTATCGTGCTTGTAATTGCCGGATTTATCTTTTTGTCCTGCAGCCACTTGGCTATTTTTTTCGTGGAGTCGTCGGTTTCCTCGATTCTTGTTCCTGCCGGAAAATCAAGATAGATCAGGTACTGGTTCCTGTCGCCAGGCGGGAAAAATGTCTTCGGAACATATTTGAAAGCGTAAAATGAAATGGCAAGAGAAGTTAGTACCATTATCATGACAAGCGAGCGGTGTGCGAGCATCCACTCGAGAATGGCCTGATAGGATTTATATAATTTTCCCGTGTACGGATCCGGCAGGGAGCCATCCGGATTTTTAGGCAGAGGTGCGACCTTCATGAACCAGTTGCATGCGCTTGTCGTAGAAATCATTGAAAGTAGCCAGGAAGCCAGCAGAAGAATAGTGATCACGGCTCCGAGCGATTTGGTGTAATCTCCTGCCCCTCCATCCTGCAGGAACATCGGGCAGAAAGCGAAAACCGTGGTCAAGGTGCTGGTAAGAAGGGGAACCGCGAGAATTCGCCCTGACTCCAGAACAGCCTGACGGCGAGGGGTTCCCAATTGCATTCTGGTCGTGATTTCCTCCGCGACGCATATTCCATTGTCCACCAGCATGCCGAGTGCGATTATCATGGCAGCGAGAGACAGCCTCTGCATTTCTATGCCATAGAATTGCATTGCTATCAGACCGGTCAGCATCACCAATGGTATGAAGAATCCGACAATCAGGCCTGTACGGATGCCAAGCATGATGACAACGACTATTAGGACGATTATCAGACTTCCGATGACGTTTGCCACCATGTTGTTGACCGAGGCTTTTATAAGTTCCGGCTGATAGGTTGCCAATTCGAAACTGTATCCCCACGGGAGTGAATTCTCGATTCCCTTCAGACGCTTGAGAAGCCCATTGCCGAAAGTCACCGCATCCACTCCGGGCAGAAGGCAGAGGCTCAAAACAATCGCCTCGCGCCCGTTATAATAGACGGGGCGGACAGGCGGATCCACGTAGCCACGCTTTATCGTGGCAATATCACGCAATGCTACAGAGCGGCCCGACTCGCCGGTCGAGATGAGCAGTTCACCTATTTCATCCATGTTTTTAAATTTCCCGCTCGTCTCAATGAGAAATTCTGTTCCTTCAAGGTTAAGCGCTCCACTGGGCGGAAGCACATTTTGTCCAATGAGAGCTTTCTCCACCTGTTCGGGGCTGATTCCAAGCGAGGCCATTTTTGCAGTAGAAAAAATGACGTAGATCCGTTCATCCTGGACGCCGTAAAGCTCGATTTTCTTTATTCCCGGAAGAGTTATGAGTTTTTCGCGGGTGTCTCTTGCTACTTCACATGTCTGAGCCATAGTGAAACCATCGCTTAGAAGTGCAATGGTGGCTACCGCAGTGTCGCCGAACTCGTCATTTACCGTTGGACCAATCGTACCTTTCGGCAGTTTGCCTTTCACATCGTTCATTTTCTCCCTGAAGCGGCGCCAGACTCTGGTCAGCTCAGCAGACGGTATGTCGTCCTTCACTGTCACATGAATGACAGATTCTCCAAATTTCGATGTGGATCTTATTCTGCATGAGGATTTGTCGATGTCATCAACAACACCCATTGTCCTGACTTCCTCCTCTATCGGGCGAGTTATCAGGCGGTCGACACGGTCCGGAGGCATCCCCGGAAAATATGTTGTGATGACGACTTCGCGTATGATAATCGCAGGATCCTCAAGCTTCGGGAAAGCCGGGAATATCGCAAGCCCCACAAAGACAATCAACACTTGGACGAGAATGATTGTCCTGGAGTTGTTCAGTGCGAAATCTACCAATCGGTTCATTGCTGTTCTCCGGAAGCGTCCATTTTGTTTTTGTCGGGCTCATAAAGCTTGACTTTCATGCCGTCCGAGAGGAAACTTATTCCTGCGGTTGCGATGATGTCACCAGGCTTTATCTCACCTTTGACAATTCCGAAATTTCCTTGTGAGCCAAAAGCATGTATTTCTGATTTCCGCAATGTCGAACTTTTTGGGTCATATACGAAAACATATCCAGTTCTTGGCTCCTTGCCGGGAAGTATCGCCTTGACAGGCACAATGAATCCCGGATCCTCCTGATTTTCAATAGGCAGATTCAATGAAACCTCTGCCGTCATACCAGGTTTTACCTCGGCGGAAGGATCGATCACGATCGCCTTGACAGGAAATGAGTTCGCCTTGCCTGCGGCCGTTCCGAGAAAGGATATTTCGCATTTCGAGACGGGGCTCTGCTTTCCGGGAAACATTACAGATCCAGACATTCCGACGGTGACGCGCTTTAGCAGATTTTCCGGAATATCGAAATTGACTTCAAGTGCGCCCTCCGCATCAATCCTAAAAATTTTCTGTCCTATATTCACCACCTGGTTTGGCTCGACCAATCGTTCACCGACAAAACCGTCATAAGGAGCTTTCAATTCAGTGTTGCGCATATTACGCTCCGCAAGACCAAGTTTGGCCTTGGCGGATTTTTCATTGCTTTCGGACGCCTCGAATTCGAATTTAGCAGTGTCAAGCTTTTTCTGGAAGCTGACATCTTTTTTGAAAAGTACTTGTTCTCGTTCATAGTCGCTCTTTGCTTTTACCACCTGAGCTTCGGCTTTTTTAAGGTCGGCCTGCGCATTATTGATGTCCAACTCGAATTTTTCGGTGTCCAATGTTGCAATAGTCTGACCCTTGGAAACCTTTTCTCCAATCTGCGCAGTTACAGTTCTGACTTTTCCGCCGATGTCCTCGAAACTGGCATAAGAAAAGTCTTTCGCATATATGACTCCGGAAAATTTGCGTAAATTGCCGGTCGCCAGTTCATCAATTTTCATGTACTGGATTGAACGAATCTCTTGTTTTGGTTCTTCTTTCCTGCCGCACGAGCAGAACAGGAAAAGAGAAATACAAATTAAAATGATACGGCTTATCTTCCTCATAGAAGCCCCCTTAAGTGAAAACTTTACTTTATATTTGTTATTGAGCATTGAATGAACTTAACAGAAACTTAAGCCGCTCAAATGATTTTTCAAGAAAAACAAAAATGAAATTTAACCTATAAAGGGCTTTGTTTATCAAAACCGGTATTCGGTCGCGATCCGCCGCGGCGGACTAATACCAGATAAAAGTCAAATTGCATGTTTTACCACAAGGGGCACTAAGTTTTACACAAAGGACACATAAACTTTGTGTGCTTTGCGTTCTTCTCTTTGTGAACTTTGTGGTTAATATAATATCAATTTGAAATGGAATTGGAATAACTTCCATTGATAAGCTCCGACGAGCGTTGCCCTCCATCAAAAATAAGAACTCCAGGCATAGCCTTTGATTTTCTCCGCCAGCAATATTGAATTCATCATCAGGTACGCTATTTTACGCGAACAGGAGATTTTGTATATATGATCTCGATTCAGGAATATTACAGGAATATCAGCGGGTTGTCCCGGTCGGGCAGTGCAACCGAACACAGCTACAGGGGATTCCTAGCTGAACTCGTCAACTCGATCTGTCCTGACGTAAAAGCCATCAACGAACCCAAACGACAGGAATGCGGCGCTCCGGACTACATAATCTCAAGAAAGGAAATCCCTGTCGGTTTCATAGAGGCAAAAGACATCGGTGCCGATCTCGACACTGTCGAAAAATCCGAACAGCTCAAGCGCTATCTCGAACGGCTCGACAA
>DYRX01000043.1:15080-19651 GCA_020718525.1 Victivallis vadensis | reverse complement strand
TCGTTCACGTGCTTCGTGTCGTGTTTAGTCCATCGTGTACGCGAAGCGCTTTTCCGAAAACGACTCCGGGTCATTCTCGGAGATACAGGGGTATCGTCGTTTCCCGGCAGGACAAAGACTGCGCGGAAAGAGGCATAACCGCGTTGCGGCGTGAGCCTTTGCTCAACCTATCCGTTTGAGCTTGACGATGGCTCTTCTCTGGGAACAGCGAGCACCAGCTCGGTGCTTGGAAGAGAGCCGACAGGATGTCGGCGTTCCCATCAGGAAATTCTGACCGTAAACCGTTAAACTGTAAACGTTCCCTCGATCCCGATTCCGATAGCGACCCCGACCCCGATTGAAACAAATCCAAGATATGTATTTTCCATAAGATTATAATTTTTCCTATACGGCGCAAGATGTCTGAATCTGAAACAGTATTCTTTCCGATTTCAGCCGCATCGCGGCCATATGAGACATTTTCATTTTTACATGTCAGTCAGAAAAAGAGTAAAATATTGTTATTCCATGACTATAAATTAGATACAGCGGTTGTCAGCGGACGAGGAGCATGCAGTCTCCGTAGCTGAAGAACATCATTTCCTCCTCTATCGCCTTCCGATATGCACCGAGGACAAGATCCCTTTCTGCAAAACAGCAGACGAGCATGAGAAGACTGCTTTTAGGCAGGTGGAAATTGGTGAGGAGCAGATCTGGGATTTTCGGGACATACGGAGGTCGGAGGAATATGCGCGTCTCGCCGGATCCGCTCCTCAGAAAGACCTGCTCGTCGGCGCAAGTTTCCAAAGTTCTGACGCTTGTAGTTCCCACCGCCAGAATTTTGCCTCCGTCTTTTTTTGCATTCCTGATTTTTTCAGCTTCCTCTTCGGGGAGGCAGTAGCATTCGGAATGCATCTTATGGGATGAGATGTCTTCGACTGCGACAGGAAGAAAAGTTCCAGGACCAACGTGAAGTGTCAGTTCAGCCTTTACAACACCTTTGCTTTCAATTCTTTGCATTACTTCCTGCGTAAAATGGAGCCCGGCCGTCGGAGCGGCGACGGATCCGTTCTCCTTTGCGAAGACGGTCTGATAGCGGTCTGAGTCGGAGCTTTCGTCGGGTCTTTTTATGTAAGGCGGAAGAGGCACGTGCCCCAGACGGGCGATGAGATCTTCGACACAGACTCCGTCTGGGAAGGAAAAAGTGAATACGCCGTCCTCATTTCTGCCGTCGCAGTTCAGTGGCGTTTCAGGGGATGGAGTTCCGTCTGGAGCAAATGGCGTGACGACAGTTCCTGGCTTGACTCTTTTTCCCGGCTTTGCGAAGCATTCCCACTGAAGACCGGAGCTGTCGGGTACGGGTTTGAGCAGAAGGATCTCGATCCTGGCGCCGCTTTTCTCTTTGTTTCCAAAAAAACGCGCCTTGATGACTTTGGAGTTGTTGAATACGGCGCAGTCCCCGGGACCGAGATAATCCGGCAAATCCACGAATCTGCGAATTTCGCAGTTTCCGCTTCTGGCATCTAGGACGAGCATCCTGGAAGCGCCGCGCTCCGATGGCGGTCTCTGGGCGATCAGCTTTTCCGGGAGCCCGTAGTTAAAGTCTTCCAGCCGCATTATCGTAGAGCTTCTCATATTCGCCGGCAGTCCTGTTCCAGGAGAAATCCTGAAGCATCATGTTTTTCTGCATTGCCTTGAATGACTGCGGCTTGTTTCTGTAAACCGATGCCGCCCAGCGCATTGTATCGAGGAGGGAGCGGGGGTTCAAGTCCCAGAATTTGAAGCCTGTCGAGGCTGAGGGATTTGCATAGTCGAAGTTGGAGACGGTGTCGTCGAGTCCGCCGGTCGCCCTCACAAGCGGCGCGGTTCCGTAGCGCATGCTGTACATCTGGTTCAGTCCGCATGGCTCGTATCTGGACGGCATGAGGAAGATGTCGGAGCCAGCCTCTATCATGTGCGCCAGGCGGTTGTCGAAGCCGATTTTTACGGCGATTTTTTCGGGATGCTTCGATGCCAGATATGAGAGGCGAGTCTGGAGGAACGGTTCGCCGCTTCCGAGAATGACGAACTGCATCTCATCTTTGAGCAGGGCTTCCTCGACGCATGACGCGAAGATGTCAATTCCTTTCTGGTAGGCGAGCCTTGAGACTAGTCCGAAGAGAGGGACATCGGATCTTTCGGGGAGGGACATCTCGCGCTGGAGCTTTCTTTTGCAGACCTTTTTGCCTGCCATCCGTTCGCGGGTGAAATTCGACGGGATCAATTTGTCGCTTTCCGGATTCCATTCATCCGAGTCAATGCCGTTGAGAATTCCCTTGTAGTCTCCGTTCATTGCTCTTTCGCGGAGGGATGGATCGAGCGAGAAGCCATATTCGGGCGAAAGCGTTTCAAGCGCATATGTGGGGCTGACGGTGTTGACAGCGTGTGCGGTCATCACTCCCCCTTTGAGAAGGCAGAGTCTGTCGTGGAACTCGAGGCAATGGTAGTTGAAATACTGCCATCCGAGTCCGGTGAGAGGCATTTTGGACTTCTCGAAGTTCCCCTGATAGGCGATGTTGTGGATTGTGACGATGGAGGCGCAGTGGGAAAAATTGTCGAATTGTCTGTAGAGCGGGCTTCTCAGATAGACGCATGCCAGGGCGCTGTGCCAGTCGTTTGCATGAATGATGTCGGGCTTGAGGCGCATGGCGAGGACAGCCTGCATGGCGGCACGTGAAAAGAAGATGAATCTTTCGGGATTGTCGGCAAATTCGACTCCGTTGTGGTCGTAGAGGCTTGGCCTGTCGAAGAAGCGGTGATGCTCGATGAAGTGGAAGCAGAGGCGCTCGCTGATTCTGATGTCCAGAATCTGCGCCCATTCGTTCCAATGTCCGAGGGGGACGCCTAGCCCCTGGTATCTGACTTTGAGTTTTTGGTTGTAGCGTCCCATGATCTGAGGATAGAAGGGCATGATGACGTGCAAGTGGTGCCCCCTGTCTGCGAGAGCGGCTGGCAAAGCTCCGGACACGTCTGCCAATCCGCCGCTTTTGGCGAAAGGCGCCGCTTCACTGCAGATCCAAACTATCGTTTTCTTCTTCATCTCCTCATTTCCTCTCTTGCTCTCCTCAGAGTGTCAAGCTCCTCCTCCGAGAGGCTGTTTATTCCTTCGAGCGAAATCTTGTCAAGAAGCCTGTCGAGCTCGTTTTTTGGGACATCGCCGGACGTGATTTTCCATCCTGAAGACGAGAGATTTTTTTCCAAAGGCTCGGAGCTCGTCCCAAAAAAGGCGCCTAATTCGCGGCGGTTGAAGAGCAGGACATAGAGGAGTCCGCCGAATCCTCCGCCGAGATGGACTATGTGGGCGACGCCTCCGTCCATTTTGGACAATTCCATCAGGATTTCTGCGATCACATATACAATTGCAAATGTCCGGAGTTTCATTGGTATAGGCGGCAGAAGGAGCATGATCTGCATCTCGGGGAAGAAGACGGCAGTCGCGATGATTACGCCGAAGAGGGCACCGCTCGCGCCGATACAGTCAACCGAATTGCCCCAGTTGAAGAAGAGCCAGAAGAAGGCGCCTATCAGTCCGCTCGCGAAATAGAGGATTGAAAAGCGGAGCGATCCGATTCTCTCCTCAAGCGCGGAACCAAACAGGATAAGCCCCCACATGTTGAAGAGAATGTGTCCGAAACCACCATGGACGAACATGTAGGTGAAGAGCCTGTATATCTGCCCTTCCCTGACTAGAGTTGAAACCAGGGAAAACGTCTCGACGATGCGATCCGAATGCATAACGTGCATTCCATCGGGAGTGCTGACCGGGACTTCGACGGGAAGAAGGCATTGGGCTATGAAAACAAGCACATTGGCAATGACAATGATCGTGACGAAGGAAAGCGATCCTCCCGAGCCGCTTCGTCCGCCGCATCTGTAATAGTCTCTGTCGGAAAGCATTTCTATTTTTCCTCTTCGAAAACAAGGCTTGGCTGTCCGGGGCTAAAGCTTTCCAGACGGCACTACAAAAATTTGTGCTTTGCGCCTTTGAGTTAGATAAAGCTCAGCTTTTGGGAAATGCACCCGCCGAACTCCTGCCTTCAGAGCTTCAGTTTTTCCCTTATTCTGTCCGCCAGTCCATCTCTTGCGGAATCATTTTCATATCTTTTCTGGCGCCAGTTCCAGTGGAATCCGTCGTCTGCAAGTCTTGGAATGACATGGAGATGCGCATGGGGAACAACTTGTCCTGCGCATGATCCGTCGGCCAGATGCAGATTGAATCCGTCGGCCGGGAGCGCCCTTTTCAATGCGATGCCAAGTCTGCTTGCGATGAAAAAGATTCTTCCCGCGCAGATCTCAGGAATTGTCGAGGGGCTGGAATGATGCTCTTTCGGGATGACAAGCAGATGTCCTGGATTGATAGGGGCAATGTCCATGAAGGCAAGCACCAGATCGTCCTCGAATATTTTCGTCGCCGGAATTTCACCCTTCACAATCGCGCAGAAAATGCATTTTTCCATTGCTGCAATCCTTTCCTCCTCAAAATTGATGGTCTGATATAATTATGCAAGATTGCATATTTTCCAGTAAGTGTCACAATAAATTACTACGATTGC
>DYRX01000043.1:10415-14980 GCA_020718525.1 Victivallis vadensis | reverse complement strand
TCTAGAATCCCATACATGAGTCGCACGCTTGCAGTACGTCGCAGAAAACTGCGGTGCAATTTTCATCTAGTTTTCAAGCCGCGCCGGGAAAATCACGTGAGATTGATGGCGTCGACATCTGCATATATTTCAATGCCGGACGGATGTCTGACCTTGAAGATTTTTTCCCGGATCAGACACCGGAAATCTTTATTCAAATTCCCCCTGAAAAGGATCATGTACCTAAATTTTGTCTTGATCTTTTCAATCGGGGCTGGCGCGGGATCCGAGACAAAGATACCGTCCGGAATTTTAGATTTGAACGAATCGAGAAATTCCAGGGAGTATTTTTCTAAGGCCGCCGCGTCGCTTCCCTTGAAATGTATCGCCGTCAAATGGCAGGACGGAGGATAGTTGAACTCCTTTCTCGCTACGCATTCGCTTTTGAAAAAAGCTTCAAAATCGTGACGGATAGCCGAGATGATTGCGGGATTCTCCGGATATGAGGTCTGTATGTAGACTTCGCCGGGGCATGATCCGCGCCCGCAACGGCCCGAGACCTGGGTAAGGAGCTGGAAAGTCCTCTCAGCCGCGCGGAAATCGGGGATGAAAAGGCTTCTGTCCGCGGAAACGATGCCGACGAGGGTGACGTTCGGGAAATCCAGTCCTTTCGCTATCATCTGAGTGCCTACCAAGATGTCAATCTTGCCGGCTCCAAAGTCTCCAAGAAGCTTTTCGTAGTTTTTTCTGCGGCCGGACATTGTGTCGGCGTCCATTCTTGCGACTTTCGCTAGGGGAAAAATCATTGAAAGCAGTGCTTCGATCTTTTCCGTTCCCAGCCCTTTGTAGCGGATTTTGTCGGAGCCGCATGACGGACACATGGCGTAGGCTCTTAGCACCGCTCCGCACATGTGGCATGCCAGGCATTCGTTAGTTCTGTGATAAGTGTATGATATCGAACAGTCTGAGCATTGCGCGACAAAGCCGCAGTCAGGGCATGACATCTGCGACGCGAAGCCCCTTCTGTTGAGGAAGATAATGCTCTGCTCCGCTCTCTGGAGCCTTTGCGCGATCGCGTCCAGAAGCGGCTTGGAAAAGATGGGGAGGCGTCCCTCGGAATCTGATACTCTTTCGATGTTCATGTCTATTGGGATCATTGACGGCATCGGTCTCGAGTCAATGCGTTTTTTGAGTCTGGCGATGGCGTATCTGCCCGAGCATGCGTTCGCATAGGATTCGAAGGACGGAGTTGCGGAGCCGAGTATGACAAGGGAATTTTCCATGACCCCCCTCATCACTGCCAGATCTCGCGCGTTGTATCTGGGGGCTTCCTCCTGCTTGTAGGATGGCTCATGCTCTTCGTCAACCACGATCAGCCCCAAGTTTCTGAAGGGCGCGAATATTGCGGATCTCGCACCGATCGCAATCTTGACGAGTCCGTGATATATCTTCATCCATTCGTCGTAGCGTTCTCCGTCGCTAAGACCGCTGTGCAGGACGCTGACTCCCGAACGGAATCTTGATATGAAGCGTTCCGTCGTCTGCGGAGTCAGTGCAATTTCCGGCACCAGGACAATTGCCTCGAGATTTTTTTTCAGGGCAGTTTCGATCGCCCGCATGTAGACTTCGGTCTTTCCGCTTCCTGTCACGCCATGGAGAAGCAGTGTCTTCTGCCCCTCTGCGCGCTCGAAAAGCGCTTCAATAATCCTTGCCGCCTCCGCCTGTTCGTCATTCAGCTCGGGAGGCTGTGATGGCAGAAGGGAGGCTGAATCGAAGACAAACCTTTTGTAGCTCGCCTTTTTTTCCTCTTCGAGCAGTCCGCATTTCAGCAGAGCGCTAATTGGAGCCTTGCCTGCGCCGGTCGCCTCCGATATGCTTTCGACGCTTGCGCCGGGATGGTCAATCAGGTATTGGACGACAAGTGCGCGTGATTTGCTTTTCTTTCCGTTTTCAAGAAGAAACTTGTGGGCGTCGTCAAGTGATTTGAGCGTGAGATGCCTGCTTTCCTTGCGGGCGACTTTTCCGCTCCTGACGGCGAGAGGAAGGAGTGCCTTCACTGCCTGCTCCTGGGCACAGCAGTAGTATTCTGAAATCCATTTTGCCAGTTTCAGCAGATTGTCTGGAATTTCCGGATGTTTTTCGCATATTGCGGATATTGTTTTAAGCTTGGACGGATCGCATGAAGTATCATTGCTGAGAGCCAACACATAGGCGTTGCGGAGGGAGTTTCTGAACGGGACAAGAACCTGGACGCCCGGACGGAGCTTTCCTACAAGCTCGTCGGGGACGATGTAGTCGAAATGCCTGTCTATCGAAAGATTTACAATGACTTTGGCTGTAAGCATCCGGCGGCCTTTCAATTTCAGCGGCAAATCTCTTTATGAACGCCGCGTCCGGCGCTCCGCGACATTCTGGAAAACGCGGCAAGAAAGATTATGCGGGAAACGAAATATTTCAAACAAAGTCCTTGCAAAATAACGCCTAATGCAGGCGGGGATTTCTCAATCCTGGCACTGCGTTCTCATATAACTGTGAATCTCAGATTCATTTCGACTCGGGAATCAGTTCCAATGCCGGCCCGGAATTCGCCTGGCTCGAGCTCGATGCGCCTCTTTGCCGAATAGAAGCTTAGTTTCTCGGCGCTGACTTGGAAAGATATATTCCTGGCTTCTCCCGCTTCGAGTTCAACGCGCTGGAAGTCCTTGAGCTCCCTGACTGGTCTTGCGGTCGAAGCGACAGGGTCGGAAATATAGAGCTGTATCACCTCGGCGCCTTTGTGTGCTCCGATGTTTTTCACTGTCAATGAAACAGTTATTGAGCCGTCTGCAGGCATGGAATCCGCCGACAAGGCAATATTGCCTATCTGAAACTGAGTGTAGCTCAAGCCAAATCCGAAGGGATAGAGAGGTGTTTTCAATACGTCTTCGTAGGCGCGGTATCGCTCCTGCCAGGAGAGTATCTTGCCGGGCATTTTCCGGTTGTAATGAATCGGAATCTGTCCTGTACAGCGGGGAATTGTCATTGGCAGTTTCCCGGATGGATTTGCTTTTCCGAGAAGTATTTTCGCAATTGCCGAGCCCGCCTCAGTTCCGAGCGGACCTGCATGGACGATTGCGTCCGCATATTTTTCAGCCGCTGGAATCGGCAGATAACGGCCGGAGCAGTTGACGACGACGAGGGGGATCTGCAGGGCGCCGACGGCCTCAATGAGGGCTTCCTGTCCGGGCGGAAGAGCCAGCTCAGCCACAGAATGATTTTCTCCGTTCCAGAGATGAGATTCGCCGACGCATACGACAGCCAGCATTGACTTTCTCGCCGCGTCTATGCAGGAGTCGCTGAAGGCGTCGTTGGCAGTGTTGATCTCAATATTCTCCGCTTCTTTTCGGAATGCTTCCACAATTGTGGCAACGTCTTCAGGGCGTCCGTCAACGCACCAGGAGCAGAGATGTTCACGTCTGGCCTGGGCATATGGGCCGATAATCGCTATGCTTTTCAGGTCAGCCGCAAGTGGAAGAATTCCGTCATTCTTCAGCAGGACAATGCATTGGGCCGCAAGTTCTTCGGCGAGAGCTATGTGCTTAGGATGGCGCATTATCTTCGCAGATCTTGCCGGATCCGTGTATGGGTTTTCGAATAGTCCGGCGCGGAATTTTGCGCGGAGGATGCGCGTCACTGCGTCGTCGAGCATTTTCTCCGAAATCAGGCCTGAATCAATCAGACTTGCAATGTTGCGCTCGTAGAAGCCTGCCGTCATTTCCATGTCTATGCCGGCAGTGAAGGCCAGTCTTGCGGCTTCGCGCTCGTCTGCGGCGACACCATGGCCGATGAGTTCGTAGATTGACCCCCAGTCTGAAACGACAAATCCGTCCCAGTCCAATTCCTCCTTGAGCCATTTTCTTATGAGCGCCATATTTGAGCTGACCGGTGTTCCGCCCATGTCATTGAAGCCTGTCATGAAACTTGCGACGCCAGCCTGGGCGGCGGATCTGAACGGGGGTAGAATCATGTTGTGCAGAGTATTTTCCGACCATTCCGTCGTGTCATAGTCTCTGCCACCTTCGGCGCCGCCATAGCCGGCGAAGTGTTTGGCGCAGGCGAGAATCCGATCTGGCGCAGACGGATCATCTCCCTGGAATCCTCGGATGGCCGCTTTCGCAAAAACACTGCTCAAAAATGGATCTTCCCCGTAGCTCTCCACGACTCGTCCCCAGCGCGGATCGCGGACTATGTCCATCATCGGCGAAAATGTTCAGTGGACACCTTCGGCAGACGCCTCCGCGGCGACAGCGGACATCGCCTCCTCGACAAGCCCGGGATTGAAGCTTGCAGACTGTTTGTGCGGGATGGGGAAGACTGTGCGGTGTCCGTAGATGACATCGCGGCCATATATGAGCGGGATTCCGAGGCGCGACTCTTCGACTGCAACCCTCTGAATTTCATTCTGGAGCTTCACGTCGAGAGCGGATTCCGCGTTGTTTCCAGCCCAGGCAGTCTCGGCAAGGATGCGCGAGCCCCATCTGCCCTTGCGGACAAAATTCATGAATTCTTCAATGCTGTTTTCGAAATCCTTCAGACAGACCTGGCCG
>DYRX01000043.1:0-10315 GCA_020718525.1 Victivallis vadensis | reverse complement strand
TGGCCGCTACTTTTCCCATTTTATTCACCTTCGATTGAAGTTATTGTCAATAACACAGACTCTCCGCGCAATGCGGAAAAATTTGCTCATCCTTACTACTATCCGCCATTTTCCTGTTTTTTCTGCACGTTGATTTGAAAATTCCCTGCAAAATAAAGATCGCCAATGGAAAAAAGAGAGACGCTCGCAAAACGAAGGCTCCGTGCGCTTGCTTTATCTTAAAATTCAATTATCTTTTCCGCCCTTTGAAACAGGATGAAAAAAGACGGAAAGCCGGACATAACACGAAGAAAGCAAGGAGATAAGATGCCTCCGCAGTTCATTTTCAACACTCAGGAGCTTGCCAAGTCATACAATGGCAAAATGATTTTCGAAGGAATAAGCCTCTCCTTCTACTACGGTGCCAAAATCGGCATAGTGGGCGACAACGGAAGCGGCAAGTCAAGCCTTCTCAGGATCATGGCTGGAATTGACAAGGAATATCACGGGCAGGCGCAGTTGGGCAGAGGAATGCGCGTCGGCTATCTCCCCCAGGAGCCCAGGCTCAACCCGGAAAAAACTGTCAGAGGCAACCTCGAAGAGTCCCTCGCCCCCATACAGGATCTTATCAGACGCTACGACGAGATCACCGTCAAAATGGGGGAAAAGCTTCCTCAGGCGGAAATGGACAAGCTCATGGACGAGCTTGGCAGTCTCCAGGAAAAGATTGACATGGCGGACGGCTGGGAGATGGACAGGCTTCTGGACATCGCATCCGATGCTCTGGTGCTCCCGCCAGACGACGCGGACGTCAGCAAGCTTTCAGGCGGCGAGCGCAGACGCGTGGCTCTCTGCAAAATCCTCCTCGAAAAACCTGACATGCTCCTCCTCGACGAGCCGACCAACCATCTTGACGCCGAGACCGTCTGCTGGCTAGAAGGAGCCCTCAAGGACTATCATGGCACCGTCATCATCGTGACCCATGACAGATATTTTCTGGACAAGATAACCAAGTGGATACTCGAGCTTGAGAACGGGCGCGGAATACCGTTTGAAGGCAACTATTCGTCCTGGCTCAAGCAGAAGACTGAGATTCTTCGCCAGACAGAAAAGAAGGAGTCGCAGAGGCAGAAGATCCTTTCCAGGGAACTTGAGTGGATAAACAGCAGTCCCGAGGCGAAACGCAAAAAGGGACAGTCGAGGATCAACCGCTACGAGGAGCTGTCGTCGCAGGAATTTGAGACCCGCAAAGACGAAGTCTCGATACAGATTCCGCCCGGCCCCAGGCTTGGCGACAAGGTGCTCAATCTTGATTCCGTCTCCAAATCATACTCCGGCAACGGTCTCATCTCGAATCTCTCCTTCGATATGCCAAGAGGCGCAATCGTGGGCGTCGTAGGTCCCAACGGATGTGGAAAAACCACTCTTCTAAGGATGATCACAGGCGAGGAAAAGCCGGACACGGGAGCTCTGACTATCGGAGCGACCGTCCTGCTTTCACATGTTGATCAGCACAGGGACTGCCTTAGCGCGGAAAAAACAGTCTACGAAGAGATCGCCGGCTCGGAAGAGGAAATCTTCGTCGGCGATAAGAAGTTCAATGCCCGGGCATATCTGGGGAAATTCAATTTCAAGGGATCCCAACAGCAGAAAAAGCTTGGAGACCTCTCTGGCGGAGAAAGAAACAGGGTGCATCTTGCTAAAATCCTGCGCAAAGGCGCCAATTTTCTTCTCCTCGACGAGCCTACAAACGATCTCGACGTCAATACGATGCGCGTGCTTGAAGACGCCCTGATAGAATTTTCCGGATGCGCGATGGTGATAAGCCATGACAGATATTTTCTTGACAGAATCTGCTCGCATCTCCTCATTTTCGAGGGAAATGGAAAAGTCGTGTTTTTCCAGGGGAATTTCCAGGACTACGAGGAAAAAATTTCGGCGAAGGATTCCGAGCATCTCCTACACCGCCGTGGAAAATATAGAAAGCTTCCAGCCTGGAACTGAGACAGTAAATATCGTTATTTCATGACAATCAGCTTCATGTTTAGGATCATTTTTTGTACTCGCAGGAGCCTTTGAAAATCAGGTCATCTGCAAAGCCAAGGCTGATTTTCGCAGCGTCCTGCCCATTCACCAGCAGAAGTATTTCAATGTTGTTTTGGGGAATTATTGTCGAAGTCACATTGGCTTTTGAAGCGGAAAACGACCACAATAACTTGTTCAGATCAATTTTCAGGTGTGTCTGCGGAAGCGAGCCTTTGGCGGAATTGAACTCATATATTCCCGGCTTTTTATTTGACCATCCTGTGCCTGCAGGACAGTCGAATGCCGCTCCGTTGATTGTCAGTTTCGCAGACTCGATGTCCTGCGGAGCATTTTTCGGATACTCGGCATCAGCGAGCGTAATCTTGTCCATATTGTTTTTCGCATTGCAAAAACTGAATTTGAACTTTTTCGAGCCAACCTGATTGACGGGGCCAAAAAAAGCGAGAAGATTCATGTCCATCTGGACGTTTGCGAGAATCAGAGGATTTTCATAGCCGTCATAATCTCCGCCCCAGCCCAGAAATGCCTCCCCCTCGTCTGGCACCGCAGTAACGGCAGTGCAAGAGCCTCCTGAATCCACTTCCTGGGTGAGAGTGCCTGTCAGCGTTCCATTGCCTTCCGCCGTGAAATTGACTGTGTATTTGTCCTTGTCCTCGTAGAAAACCCCAAGGATCGAGGCATCTCCTGACAGTTTGACATATGTTTTTGCCGAGTAGATGTCGAGAATTTCCACATCGCCGCTTGTGAACCATCTGACGAAATGTGAAAGAGGCGGTTGCTGCGGGTCTCTTATCGGGTCGGCAACAATCTGAATGTTCTTATTACGTGGCTGGAGAGTTACATTGCTTGGTGCAACGAATCCCTTCCCCTGGGATATCATGTTTAGTTTGACATCATTTTTGTCGGGGGAAAGATAATTGCAGAAATTATATAGGTCTGCACTGTCATCGAAACTCCCGCCGAAAGAGGCATTTCTTGCATCTTCAATCCAGGAGCCTTTCATCTTGTCAATGTAGGCTGTCAGAAAATCCTTCCAGTGCGAGGGAGTCGGAAAGGCAATATATTCTTCCGTATAGTCCTTGTAGTAAATGGAAGATTTATTTGTCGGGAAGTTGATATTGAGTCCGTTTACTTTTCCGTTTAGTTCTACTGTGCTTGCAAAATATGTGACAGCATCTCTTGTAGCTTTTTTAACTTCCTCAGCCTTGGTCTTCACAGCGTCTTTGTCTTCGAAATCTGCAATCATCGCATCTGCGAAACTCGCAATTTTTTCGGTGAGGGCGTCGAGCTTGGAGAGCTTTGTCACCGAGAGTGTGTCCGTCTGGGACTGGACATCGAATTTCCGTATGAACTCATTGCAGACGAGGGCGCCAAGAGCCTCATTGCTCATGTCCGTCTGGTTATTGAGTTTAGAGAATATGGGAAGATACGGCCAAGAGGCAGAATCATAAGTGACAGATGTTGATTCCTTGTATTGGGAACCAATCATGATATCCGGTCCGGAATTGCGCACCTGATACGCGACTTCAATGTATCCCTCGAGACATGTGTCGAAGCCGAGAACAGTTATTTTACCCGCCTCGGCGGCATCCAGAGCCTGCTGAAGGGCTTTTGTCGAAAGCTTCTGTCCTCCGTTCGTACTGTCATCGCAGACATCTCCCTTGGGGCGCGAAGCAGTCCTGACACCTGTCTTATACCAGCCTGAACCGTGGTCTGCCAGTATCAGGAAATATCTTTCCGCCGGATAGTTTTCGATGCCCCAGTTGATGAAGTCGCTAAGAGTTTCTTTGCCGGCCACATTGAGTTCGCCCAAATCCTGTATCGCATTCTCCGGAGTCGGCTCCATTCCCTGCAGGAGATAAAATCGTTTTGTGCCATACCAATTGCCGAATCTGGTGTCATAACCGGGAACACGGTCAATCTGAAATATGTAATTCATGTCTAATTCGCTGCTTCCGAGTTTGCTCATGCTGTAGAAACCATCTATAACATCGAACTCAAGACCGAGAGTGCAGTCTCCGTCAAAATAGAAAAGAACAGTCCATTTTTTCTTTGCTGGTGCTGTGGCGGTAACAGAAAAAGTCCGGCTCTTGAGCTGAATGCTCTCATCTGAAATACTCGTGATGCGGATGGAATAATCGGTGCCGGGATCTGCAGTTTTTGGAACTTCATAGCTGTATCTGACGGAGGAGACATCAATATCTGAGACTTCGTCAACTACTGCGTCTGCCTTTAAAAGTTCAATTTTAAGCTTGCCATCCAGATTGTGGGACTCCCACGAAACAGCGTATTTATTTTCGACGGCCCATTTCTCATTGCCCATCGGCGATCTTATCTGCAGATTCGGACTTGTGTTTTCAGCAAGCTCTAGTTTGACGGAGGTCTTCTCTGTACCGCCAATCTTCAGGGCGATTGTAAAATCTTCCGCAGGTGGAATTTCCCAAGGAATGCTGAAACTGTATTCTCCGTTCGACACGGGAACTTCGTCAGCAATGTCATAAGCCCCGGAATTCGTTGTTATCGCAAGTTTTTTTCCGTCGTAGCCGGATGAAGTCCAAGTGATTGTGCGGTAGCTTCCGACTGTCCATTTCTCGCCGGCGGCAGGAGACGTGATCGTGATCTGCTGGGCTGATACTGTCAGAGAAAAGAGTGCGAACCCGAACGCAAAGTAAAAAAGACTTGCCGCGATACTCAAACGCTTCATATTGCACCTCTTTGCTTTATGGATTGAACTCAACTATGCAAGCAAATGAAATTTCACGGATGCTGAAGTTCCAAGCAGAGATATCACAGACAATAAGCTAAAGTGCTAACGAAACACAATACTTTTGAAAAAGCAGAAGTCAAGGTAAAGATTCGCTGAACGATGTAGTTCAGTGAATATTTACCATGGGTATTGCCCCTACCAAAAATATTCTTGCCTGCGCACAGCGCGCAAGCAGGTGCGAGCCCTCCAATGGCTCACGCAACGGCTCGGTTTATGACTTATGCAACTGGCTCAAAGAACGCTACGCACCTGAAGTATTTCAAGACGTTTGACGATTTGCGCAAATCAGTCCTTGCCGCTAAGGCGGACAGAGACATAAACGCTATTAATGGGTTTAGCCCCTTCACCGCATATTTTGTGCAAACCCCCGACCGCCTCTGCCAGAGTACGGCAATCATGCATGTTTCCGGGAAAAGTCTTATGGCCCAGCGGAAATCCCTCGCCGTCAAGCGCCAACCCCTTATCTGTTCAGAATGCGAATTTTTCGACTATTGAGCAGTCTTTTTTATGTCTGCAGGACTCGATCGAAGCGAGGAGCTGTCTTTCGTCGAAGACGATCGCCCCGCCCTCATCGAGGTGGACGGGAGTCATGGCACAGCGTTTTTCCAGAAGGGGCAAGACATCAGGGTGCCATTTGATTTCGGTGGAATTCATCAGGATTATGGGAAGTTTGGTCATTAGCGCAAATCCGAAGCTTGTGGAAAATGGCTTTGTGAAAATAACCGCGTCGAAGGATGAAAAATCGTTTTCGAAACGGCCCGAGACGGTTTCGTCCGCGATTTTTTGGAAAATTGGCAGGGTGATTGGCAAGCTGTCCGGATGCGCCTTGTAAACGACCTGATATGAATGTTTTTTCAGAAATTTAGCGAGCTTTATTTCCAGGGAGAAGATGCTCAGGGTGTTCATGAATTTCAAGCGCGGCGAATTGAAATTGTCCATCGGATGACCGATTATCGCGACGCGCCGGGCGCCCGGACTTCCGCATTTGACAGACTGAAGCCTGCTGTAGAGCGGCTCATAGACTGAACTTTTGAGTGAGTCTATTCTGCAATGGAGAGGGAAGTCTGGCTTGAAGTCGCGCATCGCCTCTTCGATCAGAAATTTTTCGCCTTTCGAGCATACGACAAAATTGTCCAGTATTTCATTTGCTCCGTTGATCGAGTCCCCGGGGTTGTAGGCGTACGGATAGATGTTTCCGTGGGTGAAGCCTTTGACGCTTCCGCCGTTGAGGCGCCAGGCGGACGCGAAAATTCTATGCTGAATGTTTCCAATGTGAGTGACGAGCAGTTCGCGCATTCCGATCCTGCCGATGCGCCTTGCGGCGCATTTGATCGCGTCCTCGCAGGATGAGTGAAAAATGTCGAGTCCGCCGAGCTTCGGCTCGAGCTCTCTGAATATCCGGGACGGGAGGGCGTTCTGAGCCAATGCTCTGAACTCGACCATGGCTTGGCTCAGTTCAGGCGACGCGGAATGTCGCGAAGATGGAAATGAAAATGCAGTTGGACGCAGACATGCGATGTCCAACTGAGATATTTCAGAAAGATAGCGCAGGATTTCCTTTTGTTCAGGATCTCCGATCATGTAGATCGGAGGGACTTTGCAGAAGGGAAACAGGAGAGACAGGATTCTTCCCCGGGTTCCTTTGTTGACCTTCAGCGCTTTTGACATCTCAAGCAATTGCCTGACTGCGCCGATTGGGGACGGAGCCTCGTTCGGGCGGAAGGACGAACGGATTTTTGTCATCATGTCGGCAGGGGACTGGCACGGGGCTCCGCGAAGTCCGGAGCAGTTCATTGCGGACAGCTCGTCCAGTCTTTGACAGTCGTAGAGATAGTGGGACAATCCGATGATATTTTTGTATGCCACGAGGCCTACACTGCGGACGATTTGGTTTTCGGAGGAGAGGAACGCCTTAGAGTATGCCCCGTAGAGGCTTGAATAGATGCGCTGGTAGAGTCCGGCGAATATGTTGGGCTCGGACAATGCCTCGCAAGTTTCAGCATCTCCGTCCTGGAAGGCGGAGACGCTCCACAGGAATATTTTTCCGCTTCTTTGTTTTCTTGCCGCATTCCATTCGGGTTCATCTGGCTTTTTGCTTGTCACATTCCCGATCCGTGTCTATTGGCGGCGATCAATTGAAACGCTGTCGTTGTGCTCGCTGGCGGAGCCAAGCAGTGCCGGCGTTGCGGGCGTTCCGAAAGAATATAGTTTTTCATTTTAATAAATTCAAATTGTGAATTTATTTTCCTTGAAAAACTATAGCAGTCGCTTCCACCCAGTGGCAGTGTTATTTTTTCTATGCGCGCTTGGCTTGGCATGGCTTCAGGGTCTTTTTTCGGGATCTGGTTTCCTGTAGATGAAAAGCGAGAACTCGTAGAGCGGGTAATTGTGCTTGAGCGCGACCCACCGGGAGAGCTTCATTGCATTAGAGAACGCCTCCTCGGGGGCGAAATGGAAATCCTTGTCCAGCTCGTAGTCAACGTATTTGCTTAGAAAGTTGATTGCAAGGGCTTCCGAGCAGAGATCGAACATGGCTTTCATCATTTTCTGGACGTATTCAAGATGATTTTCCTGCCTGTAGCTGAGCACGCCGGATGCGAAGACAAAGTCGAATTTTTTAGCAGGCGGATCGGCAAGTATGTCGCGGGTCTCGAAGCTGGCTTCCGGATACTGCCTTTTAGCTTCTTCGATCAGAGTTGGACATATGTCAATGCCGTGATAATCAATACTGCCATAGAGTTCCCTGAGATATGAATACAGGTCACCGAAGCCGCATCCGATGTCGCAGACAGATTTGCCGCTGAGATTGGCTACATCCGCAAGAATTTTGAAGCGCAGGAACTGGGTCTCCCTGCTCCCCCAGCCTAAAGTCTTGTAGCTGTAGCCATGCTCGCTGAAGCGCTCTTCATAGTGACTGTACAGTTTTCCCGAACAGTTTTCCGGCATTGCTTCCTCCGTGCGAAACGCAGTTTTCCAGTTCCGTCCCGCCCCGCAAAGATAGCGCAATCGGCGCAAGTATCAAGTGGCAATTGCAAAAGTATCCCTGGCGACGCACCCAGTGTTCCGTGTTGGAACGAGCAGAGACTCTATCGGCAGATGCTGGCGTTCTTGTCTTATTGGCTGAGTCTATACGCGTCAGTTGTTCAGAGCAGGATCAAGAATTGTCCTGTTTCCAGATCCGAAGACAGTGCCGATTGCCTGGATTGCAGTTCCGTTCACGATATAGTCAAGCGCCTTGAGAGTCGAGCTGTTCTGCCAAAGTATGTCAGCCTTGCCGTCTCCATTGAAATCGAGCAGTCTCAGAACCTGCCAGTCAGTATTCTTGACAGTGTAGGGCATGCCGCTCGATGTCCACTCAAGTCCATTCATCAGCCAGATCGATCCGACTCCTGTCACGCTGTTCTGCCAGAGCAGGTCAGACTTGCCGTCGGCATTGAAGTCCCCAGACTCTATGATTGCCCATCCTTCAGCCGCTGGAGGCGTAGTGTAGACATATCCCTGGCTTTCGATGGAAAGTCCGTTCATGAGATACATGTAGCCGGATTTTTCGACGCTGTTCTGCCAGAGGATGTCGCATCTGCCATCGCCATTGAAGTCCGCGAAGATTTCAGGAATCCATGTATTGTTTCTGGCATATATCTGTCCCTGGCTTGATACCGATGTTCCATCCATGAGATAGAGCTGTCCTTTCGCAAGCGAACTGGCAATTTCCCAAAGTATGTCTGCCTTGCCATCTCCATTGAAGTCGCCTGTGCTTTTCGCAACCCAGTCCATTCCTCTGGACACGCTTGCAGAACTGGAGACCGTCGTGCCGTCCATGAGATAGATCGCGCCCTGGCCCGATGCTGGATGCTTCCAGAGAATGTCCATTTTTCCGTCGCCGTTGAAATCTCCGAGCTTGTCGAGTTTCCAGCCAGTGCCGCCATTGTATATTGTTCCGACACTGAGTATGCTGAAACCGTCCATCAGATAGATTATTGATTTGCCTGTGCTGGCGCTTTCCCATATTAAATCGGCCCTGCAGTCGCCGTTGAAGTCGGCGATTCCAGATACGGACCAGTCAGGGTTTGTGTTGCGGTAGATGTCGTCGCTTGCCGAAGGGGTTGAGCCGTTCATCAAATAGAGGTAGCCATATTTGGTGGCAGAATCATCCGCCGCCACATCGCTTTTCGCATCTCCGTTGAAATCCCAGTTTTTAGTCTGAAGCTCGAAGGCTCCAATATCTGCGGCTCCGCCAAAAACTCGCAGAAAATTGCTCCCTCGCTGATCTGTCGTCAGGGAAAGCGGATTTGAGCCTTTGCCGATCGCCAGACTGCTGGGCTGAAGCGAGCATGTGTCGGTGTCTCCTCCGTTGTCGGCAAGAGAATTGAGTCCGGATGAGACTGGGGCTAGATTTGTCCCCACGTAGCTTCCGTTTGCATTAGGAAGACCTGCAACAATTATTGCAGAATAGTCTGAATCGTATTTTCCAACGAGGCAGTTCGCGTTTCCGACTGTTCCCTGGTGGTACGCGAAATCGTCCCAGTTGCTCATTGCCGCGCTGTTGCCGGCAATTATGGTGCTGTAAAGATTCAGCGTGCGTCCGGTCGTGCCAACAACGTAGAGACCGCCTCCGCGTCCGCCGCCGGCATCTGGTTCCGCCACAGTGTTGGGCGCGCTGTTTCCAGTTATGGTGCTGTTGTAGATGCTTGAAACCGAAGCGTCTACAGTACTCCAGAAAAATACTCCGCCTCCACACTTTGCACCCCTGTTGGCGACATTGCCTACCACGGTGCAATTGATCATAAGCAGGACGTTTCCATAGAAGCGCAATCCTCCTGCCTGCCACCTCGAGCTGTTGTCTGCTATCAGACTGTTGGAGATGCTGAGATTTCCTGAATCAACTGCGATTCCTCCACCGCCTCCGCTTTGGGTCGTAATGTGGTCGTTATCGCTAATTTCGCAATTGTTGATAGTCAGAGTGCTTCCGGAGAAGAATATCCCCGCTCCATTTGCAGTGCTTTGTCCATATCTTATCGTCATGCCCTGCAATGTAGTTACGGCAGTGATGTTGAAAACCCGGTCGGACGCCGCTCCGCGGCTTGACGCCGCCTGAACTATGGTTAGTCCGGCTCCGGCGCCGTTGATCGTCAGCGCCTTGTTCACAGCCAAGCCCGCTTCAGTGTAGGTTCCAGCGGCGATCTGAATCGTGTCTCCCGCAGTCGCTGCGGCAATGGCTCCAGCGATTGTCGCCTGATCCGCAGGCACGTTGATTGTGGCGGCTACGATCGAAACCGGAAGCGCGAGACCTAAAACTCCGAGTGCAAGCGTGCGAAAACCTTTTTTTTCCATAGCAAAACCCCCTTTTGTTGTTTTTCTAACACGTATATTATATCATATTAACAATAATATGTCAATAACTAAATACATGTATATTAACATTTTTTTTAATTCTACTGTAATCAGTCCTTGCCGCATTCGGAAACTAGTGTACTGTCCCTTAAATACTAATCGTAATACCCTTGAATAAATTATTTCCAATTA
>DYRX01000302.1 GCA_020718525.1 Victivallis vadensis | reverse complement strand
AGCACCCTGAAGGGGTGCAACAACTACTAATCTGAATTATTAAAGAGACATAGTACAGTCTCTTCTCGAAGGATTTGGTGTAAGTTTTATCTCGATCGGATAAAATTTTCCGTCATATTCCGCAAGAAGATCAAGCTCCGCTCCTGAATGCAGGCGCCAATGGTGAAGCTTAGGCCTCGGGGACATAAGCGACAACTGCTTGCGGATTTCATTTATGATGGCTGTTTTGCGGTCTCGAATATTGAAAATGTGTCGAGATCAAGAATCAGCGCTCTGCCGGCAAGACTTTCTGAAACTGCTTTCATTACGCCCCACTGCTGGGAGCCTGTCAGAAAGAAAAGCCCGTTCTTTCTGATCGCGTCAACACGCCGTTTTATTACAGGAATGAGTTCAGGTGCATACTGGATTTCATCAAGAATCAACGGAAGCCTGTGATTGTCAAGAAACAATTCCGGTTCGGAACGTGCGTTTTCTACATCAATCAGAGGATCAAAGACGACAAATATTCCCAAATGTGTGTTCAAGCAAAGTACTTTTTCCGACCTGTCTTGCTCCTGTGATTATTACGACAGGGGCGTTGTCTGCCATCTGCTCTAAACGCCCAGTAATAAGCCTAGGGATGTAATCCATGAATCACCTCTTAATTTTTGCTCTAATAATAGCACCGGCATTGCCAAAAATCAAGCTTTATTATTAGTTATATGGATGTATTGCATCATGAATGCCAATTATGACGAAAAATGGAGAAAATATGATGATTGATTCTTGGTGGCTCTCATACACGCGATCCTTTTCACTCGTCCCATTCCATGATGAAAAATAGAGAATTTGCCTCTGGCTGAATGCTCCAGCGGGGATTTTGACTGCTGGCGAATATTGCACCAGAAGGATAGTATTTATATAACAGGTTATGATAAGGGGCGACAGAGCCATCCGGCAGGCGGCAGATTCCATTCTCACAGCGCATTCCCAGCCAAGCACTTAGATCTTGGTATCCTTTAATAATTTTTGCTATCGAGTCTGCGTCCTGCTGATTGCGGGCTATCGCCAAGCGTCCTCCCAGTTCACGGCTCAGGCGTTCCGCATCCTTCCAAGTCAATTGTTTTGGAATCAGAAGCAGACGTTTTCCACCATCTTGAGAAGCCATTGCCTTTAAGGCGTTTATATCTTTATGGCGGACAGCCAATATTAGCTCCGCTTGTCTGGCGTGATGCTGATGTTCGGGCTTTTTCCTCCATATTTCTGCCGCATTCTTCAAATATTCGTCCGACAAGCTGTCGTTGTCAAAGAAGAACTCCTTGGGTGGAGATTCCAGAAAAGGCTCCAAATCGGTCAAGAGATTGTTATTACAGCTCAGATGATTGAGCTTCATGCCAGTCAAGGGCTTCAGGGAGCAAATCTGGTTGAAGGAGCAACCCAATATATCAAGACTCATGCCCTCCAATGCTTTCAATGTTTCGATCGAATTCCCATCGCACCAGAGTTCCGTCAACGGCATGCCCTTCAACGGATCCAGGCTGGAAATCTGGTTGAATGCACATACAAGACCACGCAGGGACATGCCACGCAGAGGCTCCAGGCTGGATATCTTGTTTCTGTGAAAGTCCAGACCAATAAGATGCATCCCCTTCAACGGATGCAAACTGGTGATATTGTTTCTAGCACAGCCCAAATCATTCAATGGCATATCTTTCAATGCTTCCAGGCTGGAGATATTATTCACATTTATATCCAAAAAAGTTATGGGCATGCCATGCAGAGGACTTAAATCTTCTATCTGGTTCTCTGTGGAGCGCAGATCATTCAACGGCATCCCCCTTAAAGGCTCCAAACTCACAATTATATTATTATTACAATTCAAACGGGTCAGCGGCATTCCCTGCAAGGGTTCCAGACTGGATATTTTGTTGTAAGCACAGGTCAGGTTAGTCAACTTCATTCCCGAGAGGGGCTTAAGACTTTCAATTAAATTGTTCTGGCATCCAAATACTTCCAATGGCATCCCAGCCAATGGAGAAAGATTGGCAATCTTGTTGTCAGAGCAATCCAGATGTCTCAATCTCATTCCAGAGATGCCCTTCAAGCTGGAGTATCCAAGATATGCGATACTTATGTCTTCCACGCCTTGAGTTGTGGTGATAAAGCTGGAAAGGGTGTCAAGTCCAAGTGCATCCAATTTTTCCGTGGGAGTTCTCAGCAGTTTCAATACCACTTTGTTCTTCGGATTGACCTTGAATAGCTCGGATAAAGAGGAAAAGGCATCGGCATGCCGTCCATCCCGCCAAGCACAGAGAACATTGCATTCGAGGAGCAGTGCCAGGTAGGGGGAAGCTGGAAAGCTTTTTGAAAGCTGACTCCTGATATCTTCCATGCTCTTTATGTGCTCCGGTTTTAGATCCTTAACCGAAGACAGCGCAAAATAGGCTTTTGCCAGTCCGCGCTCAGCAATGGACGTTCCAGGAAAATCTCTGGCAATCTGAAGATATTGTTCGCTGGCCTTATCGTAAAGCCCCAGTTGATACAGACAATCCCCCGCGACAAGCGGAGACGCCTTTTCCGGCAAAGCCATGCGCTGAACAGAGAGGGAAAGCAGATGCATCCCAGAAGAAAATGATCGCAGTCCTACCCGGTCAAAGCCCTCGCCGGAGAATGGCAGGGGATCAATGATCCGAACTTTCTGAATACCGTCCACGAAAAGGAGCAGTTCGTCTTCGATCCGTTCAAAGATTACCCGGTATCGCCGTCCTAAAATTAGGGAGGACTTCACACTGTTACCAAGGTCAACGCTGTTTAATTCTCCATCGTTTCTTGAAATAGAATCAACGGTTCCCTGATATCCTCCGAACTGCCCAGAATATCCCAAAGGAGCCGAATACCAGGCCTTAGTCCTCTGTATCTGGCTGTTGAGGCACAATTCGAGGGCGTCGGGACTCTCGTCACAGACAATATCGGCGACAATGCGGACGTTCCCGCGTCCGACAGTCTCTTTCAGCCAAAGCCACTGGTACTGCGCCATTTTCAGTCCAGCTTCATCTTGTTTCCAAGCCGGAACCGATTCCTTGATGTATTTGTCCATGAATACGATATCATCTGGTAATGTCCTCGACTTGGTAAAATCGAAGTCGCAGACCTTTATCCATTTGCCCCACTGGCGGTACCATTCCCAGCCGGCGTAGGAGCCGAAGACGAGTAGTACAAGAAAAATTACGGAGGAGGAAATCGAGATTGCCTTGTGGCGTTTGGCGAGAAGGATTCCCTTTCGGAGCCAGCCGGCGCGTTCCGCCTTGGTCGCAAATCCACCCTGATAAGCCTCGATTTCCTTCTGCAAGTCCTTCACTGACTGGTAGCGGTCTTTCTGTTCGAGCGACATCGCCTTCATTGCGACGTGCGAAAGCGCGGGAGGAACATGTCCGCCTGGCAGATGTGGGAGCGACGACTTGTGAGAGCGTTCATATTTCGTGGGAGCTTCAATTTCTCCGTTCGCCACCTTTATCAGGATCGCGTTCACCGTCTCGCCCTCAACCGGCGGATTGAGCGTGAGAATGCTGTAGAGTATTGCGCCCAAGGCATAAATGTCCGTGCGCTGATCAATCTCGGAAACTTTCCCGTATGCCTGCTCCGGGGACATGTAGAGCGGCGTTCCCATGACTGCCCCTTCCATGGTCATTGCGCCGCTGGCGGCGGCGGAGACTGAACGCAAAGAGTCTATGAAGCTTGATGGAAGCTTGTCGGACGAGTCAGACTGGTCGGACTGGTCGGACTTGCAATCCAGGCGCAGAACCTTGCCGAGTCCCCAGTCCATGACGAGCACCTCGCCGAACTCGCCGACCATGATGTTTTCGGGTTTGAGATCGCGGTGAACCACGCCTTTCGAGTGTGCAAAGGCGATCGCGTCGCAAACCTTCAGAAAAATGTTCAGAAGACTGTTTAGCGGATACTTGGCGATTGTCTCCGCATCAGCTTCCCTTATGCCGAAGAGGATGTCATCAAGAGTAACGCCCTTGACGAACTTCATTGTGTAGAAGACATTTCCGGATGCGTCAACGCCGAGTTCGTGGACTGGGACAATGCTGGGATGCTCCATCTGGCCAGTGATCTGCGCCTCCTCGATGAAGCGCAGAATCTGATCGTCTGCCGCCTTGTCGGGCTCGAGCAGGACTTTCATGGCGACGGTTCTGCGTATGTTGAGGTCTTTTGCGCTAAGGATTGCGCCCATGCCGCCGGTCGCGACGACCTTTCCAACATCATACTTGCGACCATCCTGCGAGACAAGCATCGCGGAGGCTCCGGATGACGACGCTCCGGGCTGATCGAGAGCCACCCCACCCTCGATTCCGCGATTGTGCATGAACTGCGTAATTGTCACACCACTGCGCTGGATGTCTGTATCCGGCACCGCGTCAAGCTTTGAAATATTGTCATTGTGTTCGCCGTTCATAGCTCCCCATATTCAAGATGCTAGAAGATAGTGCCGGTCGGAGCTAAATCAAGGATGATGAAACTAGTTTGCGGCAAGCCCTTTTAATATTCAATATTTCTCTGCACCCTTTGCGCTTTTGCGTGAGGAGTTCTTAAGCTCTTTTCTTCTTCTCACGCCAAGCTCGCCAAGCCGCAAAGTTAAAAGACAAGAATTTGTCCTGGCACAAAGCCACAAAGATTTCATCTGGGAACGCCGAGCTCCAGCTCGGCATCTAGAAGAGAGCCGACATGATGTCGGCGTGGGTGCATTTCCCAAAAGTTGAACATTGGCTCACACGAAGACACAAAGCACACGAAGTAAAGAAAAATGTTGTCCGCCTTGAAA
>DYRX01000042.1:6844-19712 GCA_020718525.1 Victivallis vadensis | reverse complement strand
TATCTTGTCGGACTGAGGTGCTTGTGGAGGCACGGATGGAATCAGACCCAAATGACGTAGTTTAAATGGAGACGCAGATGATTTTATTTTTCCATCTGCCGAATTGTTCCGCCCTTCCATTTTGTCAGTGGACTCTTCTGAAACCTGCGTGTTTTTTTCTAACAAATCGGCAGTCTGCATTGCATCTTGTGCTAGTGGACGCAATGTAGAAGGGAGGAATTCAATAGCCTCGAGGGTTCCGAAAACCTTTTTTCGCGAAATAAGCTCCTTGCATACGAGATCTTCTACTTGATCAGCAGAGAAACCTGTCATCGCAATGAAGGCAAAAAATACAAGTAGTAATAACTTTTTCACAGCCCCCCTATTTTAATTGTATAATGTGTCACCTAATCACCAATAAGTCTCCATCCCGCCCCATTGCTGTAAACTGTTCCGGATGAAGAGATTGCGAGCCCGTTCATCAGATAGACAAGGGTCTTCTGTGTTCCGCTGTTTTCCCATAGCAGATCGGACTTGGAGTCTCCATTGAAGTCTAGAGTTTTCACGACATTCCACTTTGTCGCGGGATTCGGATCTTTCAGCGTATAGACGATATTGCTACCGGAAACTGCCGTTCCGTCCATGAGATGTATCATGCCGCAGACGTCGCTGTCATGCTCCCAGAGAATGTCGTATTTTCCATCGCCGTCGTAGTCTGCGCAATTGACGATTTTCCAGTTCAGATCGCTTTTGACATATGAATATCCGCTGGCAGGCAGAACTGCCGTCCCATTCATTAGATATACGTAACCTGCTTTTCCGTCGGCAGATTCCCAGAGGATGTCCGTCTTCGAGTCGCCGTTGAAGTCTCCGAACAATTTCAAGTTCCAAGCTGGACTCTTCGAGTAGATCATCGCTTCGGAACTGACTGTCGCACCGTTCATCAGGCAGAGATGACCTTGGACGCCATTGATCTCCCAGAGAATGTCGGCTTTGGCATCGCCGTTGAAATCCGCGACTTTTCTGACAAGCCAGCCAATCCCGCAGTGCAATGTGTTCACGGAGCTGACATTCACGCCATTCATCAAATAGAGCGCAGAACTCCCGCTCTGCGGATGTGTCCAGAGAATGTCGTCTTTGCCGTCGCCGTTGAAATCAGCGCAGTCTTCGACTTTCCATTCTCCACCCTTGTAGATGCTTCTGACAGAGAGAATTGAAGCTCCATTCATTAGATAGACAAGAACCTGTCCGCTGATCTCATGCTCCCAAAGCATGTCCGTCTTCCCATCGCCGTTGAAATCTGCGAATTTCGCAGGTTCCCAGTTTTTGTCGGCCTTGTCGTAAATATTTGAGAATGAGGATACTGCGTTTGCGTTCATGAAATAGATGAACCCGTTTTCGACGGGGCTTTCGCAGATCACATCCGACTTCGAGTCGCCGTCGAAGTCTTCTGGAGAATTCTTGGCAAAGTGGACAGTTAAGCTCATGTTTTCCATGACGTTTGTCGGAGAAACTGTTGTATCCGTGCTGAACTCAACTCCACTTTTTGTCCAGTTCAAGAAGTGCCAGGAAAGAGGCACAATCGCAGAAACAGGAGAGCAATCAGCCCCCTCGGGGACGGTCTGACTCGTTTCACCGGTCAAACTTGCTCCGGGCGTTCCGTCGGTCTGGAATGTAACGGTATAGCTTGTGGAATCGTCGCTTATGGTGACGGTCGCGCCTGAAGGGCTGCCAATGTTGTAGTTCGTGCCGTTCGCGGCAATGTCAAGAATTACAGTCTCGGGAGATTCCGCTGTGCCGTCGGCGACTGGAGTAACTGTCCTGTTCGAGCTGAATTGTCCGCTCGGGAACGAAAAGGAAGTCCCAAGAGATGTGAAGTCTGTGCCGCTTGTAGCAGTTCCGGAAACGGCAATGTTGACAGTTGTGTTTGTTGAGAACGGTTTGTCCGCATAGACGGTGAAGATTCCTGTCTGCACGCCGTTTTCGACTGCGCTGGGATCGGTTGCGACGACCGTGAGGGTTGGAGTGTCGTTGTCGTAGAGAGAGACTGCCTGCGCCGTAATCGTTCCACAGTTGTAAGCTCCATTTTGGGCGAGAGTCAGCTGGACAGTTTCGTTGCTCTCCTTGAAGAGGTCGTCAATGGGAGTGATCATTACGTTTGCTGTAGTCTGACCTGCTGGAAGCGTAACGGTTCCGGGAAGCGCTATATAGTCCATTCCTGCGAGCGCAGTGCCTCCGATGCTGTAGCTGACGATCAGGTCGGAAGACGGCGCGAAGCTTGATGTAAAGGTGAAAGTGCCGGTGTCTGCCGGCTCAGTCGCGCTATTGTCGCTTGCGGCAAGTGTAATAGTGGGGGTGTCGTCGTCTTGCAAGGTTACCGTTGCCGAAGCTGTTCCAATATCGTAGTTGGCACCGTTGTAGAGAAGCGTAATGAGAACTGTTTCTGCCCCCTCCACGACTGCGTCGTTGTGGGCGGATGCGTCCACATAGACGTTGACGGCAGTCTGTTCCGCGGGAATCGTTGCCGATCCGGAGAGGGCGGCATAGTCGCTTCCATTGCCCGCACTTCCCGAAATCGAGTAGTTGACAGTCAAGGGAGATGACGAAGAAAGCGAACGCGTTATGCGGAAATATCCTGTGTTGACGGCACTGCCTTCGAGTGCGATCGGGTCATTCGCGGAGACTGAGACATCTACGGTCTCGTCGTCCTTGATGTAAATAGTCTCGCTGTCGGGAGCGCCAATTTCATAGCCTGCTCCGGATGCGAGAGTTATAGTCACGGACTCCGAACCCTCCGCGTCAGCATCGTTTGTCGGGGTTATTGTGATGTCTTTGCTTGCCGCATTGGCGTTGACGGTTTGGGCTGATGCGACATTTGAGTAGTCTGTGGCTTTTGCAGTTCCATCGAGCGTGATGTTGACGGTCAGTGCGTTCGTTTTGTTGCCGAGTCTATTTATGCGGAAAGTTCCATTTCCTGGAGACGATGCCTCGGCACAGTCCGCGTCAGGGACGGACATGAAAAGCGTTGGCGGCTCGTCGTCGTATATGCTCACTGTCGCGCTGTTTGGATAGCCGATCTGGTAGCCTGCACCCCCAGTAATGCCAATGATGACTGTTTCATCAGGTTCGGGGTTCAAGTCGTCTAGGGGAGTGACAGTGACGGTCGCTATTGCCTCGCCGTCTGGGATAACGATTGAGCCGCTGAGAGCCGCATAGTCGGCGCCGGAAGCCGCCGTACTTGTTTCTCTGACAATATAATTCACTGTCAAATCTCCGCCTACTCCGCCGGTTCTCGTGAACGTGAATGTCCCGGCAGGATTTGAAATGCCTGGTTCGGCACAGGAATTGTCTGTGGAAGAAACGCTTACAAGAACGTCGTCGTTATCGTTGATGCTTATCGTCGCAGAATTGTTCGGGCTCGAAGCAATACTGTATGCCGAATTGGCGGAAATGGACGCGATGACTGTTTCAATCGTTTCGGGGATGGCGTCGTCGCGGACAGAGACCACTACTGTGGCTGTGTCGCTTCCCTGCGGAATGACGGCAAAACCGGGAAGTCTCCCGTAGTCCGCGGCGGTGGAAGCCGTTCCTGTGACCGCATAAAGAACGGTGACGGCATCTTTTTTGGTGTCGTTTACGCGCGTGAATGTGAATGTGCCAGCGTTCGCGCCTGGTTCTGATGCCGTGGCATCGCTTGCGGCTATGCTGATCGTGGGCTTGTCGTTGTCGCTGATGGTAATCGTCGCCTCGGAGGGAGCACCGACGACGTAGCCTGCTCCTTGTGCGACAGCCGCGATGGCAGTCTCGTCACCCTCGCAGATTGAATCGTCCGTGGGGTCTATC
The DNA here is from genome assembly GCA_020718525.1 of Victivallis vadensis. Lineage (GTDB taxonomy): Bacteria > Verrucomicrobiota > Lentisphaeria > Victivallales > GWF2-50-93 > DYRX01. The sequence goes on along the minus strand of DYRX01000042.1, from coordinate 15,890 downwards.
GAGACAGTGGCAGTGACGCTGTCGGCGTTGAGGTTGAAAGTGCCTGTCATGCTTGTGTAGTCCGTGCCGTTGACGGCCGTGCCGGCGAGGGAGTAGTTGACTGTGAGGGCGCTTCTTCTGTCGCCCTTCCTCGTGAAGGTGAAGACTCCGTCGTTGCTGGATGCCTCGGAGCAGGTCGAATCCGTCACGGCGACACTTATGGTTGGGGTTTCATCATCATAAATTGTGACAGTGCCAGAATTGTTTGCGCCGTCAATATTGTAGCCGGTTCCGGGTGCCAGTGTGAGCGAAACAGTCTCATCCAGCTCGGCAACGGAGTCGTTCGTGATTGCCACGGGAATATCAAGAAATGTCTGTCCGGCTGGAATAGAGACAGGATTGGGGATTTGTGTGAAATCCGCGCCGTTTGCGGAAGTTCCCGTGAAAGTGAGATTCACGTCGAGAGCCTCGGTCGTCGAAGCGCCAGCGAGTCTTGACACTCTGAAATTGGCATTGCCCTCGGTGCGTCCTGGCTCGGCGGCCGTCGTGTCCGTTGTCGTGAGCGAGACCGTCGTCGGCTCGTCGTCGAGGATAGTAACGGTCCCCTGAGTCTGGGGACCGAGATTGTATGCGGCATCAGGCGAAAGCTCGACCACTACGGTCTCGTCTGTCTCTGTTATGCCGTCATCTATGGGAGCAACGGTAATCGTCGCGTCGTAAGCCCCGTCCGCTATCTGGACTGAGCCTGTCAGAGCGGTGTAGTCGTCGCCGGAAGTCGCAGTGCTTGCGCCGGAGACCGTGTAGTTGACCGTCATGGCGCCGCCGCTCGTGCTGTCGCGGGAGACGGTGAAGACGCCGTTGCCGTTTGGTCTTCCCGGCTCGGATGCCGTGGGATCGCTGGCTGTGAGCGAGACGTTCGTGGACTCGTCATCTACTATTGTAACGGTTCCCTGTGTCTGGGTGCCAAGATTGTAGCCGGCATCCGCCGAAAGCACGACGATTACTGTCTCGTCGGTCTCTGTTACGCCGTCGTCTATGGGGGAGACAGAGATCGTCGCGCTGTCCGCTCCGTCTGCGATCTGGACTGAGCCTGCGAGTGCCGTGTAATCTTCTCCGGATACTGCGGTGCTTGCCCCGGAGACCGTGTAGTTTACCGTCAGAGCACCGCCAGTCGTGCTGTCGCGGGATACAGTAAAGACACCGTTTCCTTGTGGTTTTCCCGGCTCGGACGCGAGGCTGTCAGTTGTCGCGAGCACAACCGTTGGATTATTGAAATTTATGGCAAGATTGTCCCTTGTCGAGTTCAAAATTGCCGCCGCATTTCCTCCGGTGAATGCGGAGTTCTGGAACGCGAAGGTCAGATTGGCGATATCATCGGCATTGGCATGAACCGATGCCGCACCATTCAAGCTGGCCTGGACTTCAATGGAGCTGATTCTTGTGATCATCGCAGTCAGGCCTGAGGGGAGATTCGAGACTAGGATTTTCCCGGAAGCTACAAAATTTTCACCGTTGCTTCCGGCGAAAGTCTCGCCGTTTATCGTTATGCTTATTGGCGTGCCGTTGTCAATGGCGCCGGAATTCACGGCGGATTCATGGAAGGTGGCGGCACTGTAGACGAGCGCATTGGTGTCGGTGCAGTTGAACACGTTGCTTGTTCCAGCTCCGGTCGCATTGCTCGCTTTGATGCTCATGCCGTTAGCGTTTTCCGTAACGGCTATCTCGCCCGTCCAGACTCCCGCCACGAAATTTCCGCTCGTCAGGGGGGTGATGGAGACTGCGCCTACATAGTTCATGTCAACTTTGATGTTCGGTATTGTTTTAATGGGAGATTCCGAGACTGTCCAGGTCAGTGGATCGCCCATCTCGCTGTCGGAGTAGTTGCATATGCTTCTTTCGCCCGATACGCCCGTTGACGCCACGGTTCCAGTGTCTGCATAGTCCGAGTTGTTGAAAGAGACATCCACCATGAGATTGCTCGTGCCGTTATATGCGAAAGGGGTCGTAAGTGCGAATGCCTCCCATCCGGTCGAGGAGATTGTCCTGTTGCCAGAATACACGAGTGTCCAACCGCTGTTGTCGAAAGTCGAAGCTGAGAATTTGGACGCAGTCGTGTGCTTCATGCGGATTTTAAAATTGTTCATCGTCCGGCCTGGGACTCCAGACACATTGTATAAAATCCTATTGATCGTGCCGGCGCCGCCGAGTTCGGATGCCAGATATATCGTGCTTGTCCTTGCATCGTGATAATAAGTATAAAACAGATAATTGAAACTTGTCGAACCTGTCCCGATTTCCGCAAAATTTCCGATTTGCCCTGCGAAATTCGCAGTTCCGGTGAAATTGGCGACTGTGTTGTCCGCCACGTTTTTCGCTGTTACGGTAACTGGAAACGAACTGTTCCTCACCTGTGTCGAAGCTATGTTCGAGAAAGCGAACTTTGAAACAGTATTGTCTATGGCGAAGTCGGCGCTGTCGTCGAAAAGCTCCGGAGTGCCCTTGTCAAGGACTCTCACTTTGTAGTCCGAGCCGGTTGCGAGATTCGCAGAAACCGTCCAGGAAAAACTGCCGTCGTTCGGAGTGGAGGAGCTGATGGTCTCGGCAATTTCTCCAGCTTTGTAAAGACGGATTTCAACATTTGCGCCTGCTGTGTTGACCGCCCAAGCGATACTGAGATTCTGCCCCGCGTAAAGGTTTGTCGCGGCGCTGGGAGAACTGACAAGAGGCCGCATACTGCCGAGATTGTATTCAACATAGGGATTCACATATGAGCCGTTCGCCGTCTGCGGCATGTTCGAACAGACGGTTTCGGCACCGCTGTCTGCGACAGCTATCATTTTAAACGCGCTTATTCCCAATCCGTCGGCATCGCTTGTGGTATCCCGGCTTCTCATGAAATATCTTTTGTTCACGCCCTCGGCGGCTATGTCCGAGAAATCGAGGCAGAATGTGGCGGAGCATGAAGTCGTAGTGCCATCGAAGGCATATTCTCCGCCGTCGCCGCTGAGTGCGGTATTGCTCAGGATGCTGGTCGGTTCGGAGTCGCCAGTCCCACCCGTGCCGGGAAAGAGATGCATCTGATTTCTTTTGAGATGCGAACATGTGATTTCACCAACAAACGTGGGTGTGTAGGAAGAGCGCGCCTCGATGAACGACGCGTTGTTGGTCCAGAATCCGCCGTTCCGCGGCAGTTCGTATGCGCACCAGATAAATCCGGCATTGTCGCGTCCCGTCCCCCAGGAATTCGCGATCTTCAGAGCTCCCTTCTCGTTTGCATCAACAATCCAGTCGCTGTCTATGTCAACCCAGATGCTGTCATCGTAGCCGACTATGGTCATCGAGTGTCCGCCGTCAGTTCCGTTGACGTTGTAGCCTATCGTCTGCCCCACGAATGCGTTGTCTTCGCTTGTGGAAGGGTCGTCCAAGACAGTCTTCGTCTGCCAGGAGTTTATGTAGGTCGCGAAATTGAGGATGTATCCGTTGTTGAGCATGGTCTTCAGATTGTTGAGTCCTGCATCGGTATCGAGTCCTGTAACCTGCCCCCTCGAACTCATCCTGTAGTTGATTGCGCTCCTCCAGATCAAGCCGCTGGTCGGCCAGGCGAGATAGTTTGTCGCCGGGGTGGCAGAGGTCTGGTATGGCCATTCCTCCCAAGTCGGGCATCCATGGTCTATCATCATTTGCATGGCGGTGTCATGCCAGGTACCCCCATTCTCGCCGCCGTTTATCATGTTGTAGGTGAATTTCGGTGAAAACTTGTTGGTATTGTCCGAGTTGTTTCTGACATCCCAGCCGCGTGCGCGGGCCGTCATGTAAGTCATTGTGTAGTAGGTCGAAGAGAAACATGCGCATGAACCAACATCGCCCTGCGTCCTTATCGGGGGGAACCATGGGAGCTGGCTGTTGTCCACCGAAGACGGAAGCTGGGCGTTCAAGACGGAGGGGAGCAAAAGACCCGCGGCAAGCGCCGCCGAGACGAATGAAGACTTGATGAGCCAATTTCTCATTGGGCGTTTTCCTTTTCGTCAAAGGCTTTGATCTTTTCGGAGCTTGCCCCGCTTTTGATAAGCTCGAATCTTTCTTCGAGCAAGGCGGTCGCCTCCTTCATCGTAAGCGGTTTTTTGCCTTTTTTAGCCCTTTCGTCGTTGATTCGCTTCAAGCCCATGTCATTTGGAGCTATGGAGGCATCGGGAGTGATCTTTACCGCCTTGGCATCAAGTTTCGCCAATTCTTCTGGGGAAGGCAATACACAGCCGCCAGCCATTTTCGCGTATTCCGCATCAGTCAAAGTCTCAGCGCCGCTCAAATCGGCCGCCTCGTCTGGGGAAAGCGTCCCGGGATCCTGAGCAAAAACAGAAAAAAGGAGAGTGTTGCAGAATAAAATGCCAGCAAGAACAAGACCTGTCTTTTTCATAGTTCCCCCTGCTCACATCTAATATCCATGAAAACGCAACTACTCGTCGTCGCTGTCGTAGTCGTAATCGCTTGAATTCGTTTTCCGATTACGACAGCGAGCAGTACAGCTAGGCAAACACTCTCTGAACAACATAGTCCAGTGAATATTTACCAAGACTTCGCCAGATATCCGTCTTGCGGATTTCAGAGCAAAGGCTGAATTACTGTTTTTGTTCCTTCTCCGAAGACGGTCCCGCTTGTCGAGACCACCAGTCCGTTCATGATGTAGTCTACCGCTTTTTTAGTGAGCGTATTCTGCCAGAGGATATCGGCCTTCCCATCTGCATTGAAGTCGAGAAGCTTTTTCACCTGCCAGTTGTTGTTGGTCAAGGTGTAGATAAGCCCACTGGAGGATGCCGTAATGCCATTCATTATGTAGCCGACCCCCCGGCCATCGGCGGAATTCTGAAAGAGAAGATCAGTCTTTCCATCGCCGTTTAAGTCGCCAACATTGGAGACGGTCCAGTCCTCTGTGTAGGTGCTGTATGTGTAGCCTGAAGAATCAATGGCAAGTCCATTCATGAGGTATATGTAGCCGGCGAGAATGCCGTCGCCCTGATATTTCCACAGAATGTCGCATTTTCCATCGCCGTTGAAGTCGCCAAACTTGTCAATGCTCCAGGAGCTCAAGCCGCTGGAATAGACCTGTCCCTCGCTCGACACTGCCGTTCCATTCATCAGATACATATATCCAATTCTTGAATTGATTTGCCAGAGAATGTCCGCCTTGCCGTCTCCGTTGAAATCGCCGGAAGATTTCGACTGCCAGTCGAATCCGCGTTGAATCCAGCCCTCTGAAGCGATTGTCGTTCCGTTCATAAGAAACATATATCCGTCTCCAGATGTGCTCTCCCTCCACAAAATGTCGGCTCTTCCATCGCCATTGTAGTCGGCGACTTGATCCACAAGCCAGCTTGTCCCCCCTCGGAGAATCGAGGCGAGTTCAGTGATCGAAAGACCATTCATGATGTAGATTAGAACCTCTTTTGTCGAGCCTTCAGTCCATAGGATGTCAGTCTTTCCATCGCCGTTGAAATCGGCATACGCCGTTATCTCCCAGTTGCTGTTTGCTTTCTGATAAACTTCCCCGTTCGAGGACGGGGTACTGCCATTCATGAGATAGATATATCCGTTGGGAAGTGCGCCGGAGTTTTCCGCAAGAACGTCCGATTTTTTGTCGCCGTTGAAGTCCTGGGGAACCGGCACCAAGCTGTCAGAAAAGACCGTGCCAAGACCTGTGTCCCCGCCCTGATAGGTCATCCCGTAATATTTGCCGCCCGAGATGATCAGCGAACCATATGGGATGGAGCCGTCGTTCACTCCACCATCGAATTCGTGGAGCAGGGTGAATCCAGTGCCATCAGTGACAATCTTGAAAATAGTACCGAGCTCGTCGTCGCCGCCCAAGCGGGTCATGCCGTATAGTGTCGAGCCGAATACGGCGAGGTCTCCATGCGGGGCTCCTCCATCATTGGCACCGCCTGCGAATTCGCGGAGCAGGGTGAAGCTACTGCCGTCCGTATTCATCTTAAATATCACGCCGTTGTCGCTGTCGCCGCCCGCATAGGTCATGCCGTAAAGCTTGGTCCCGTCAAGTGTCAATGTTCCAGTGGGACGAGATCCGTCGTCAACGCCTGCGGCGAACTCGTGGATCAGAGCGAATCCGGTGCCGTCTGTCTTGATTTTGAAGGCGGTCCCTTTGTCGCTGTCACCGCCGTCATTAGTCATGCCGTAGAGAATGGATTTGGATAAAATCAAAGAGCCCAGTGGAAGTGCCCCGTCTTCGGTGCCATCTGTAAAGTCGTGGAGCAGAGCGAAGCCGCCGCCATCGGTGTTAATCTTGAAAATTGTGCCTTTGTTGACATCGCCGCCTGTGCGGGTCATGCCGTAGAGCGTCGTGCCATCCAGCGTCAGGAATCCGTAGGGATTGGCACCATCGTCTGCCCCATTTGCAAATTCATGCATAATTACGAATCCGGTGCCATCGGTGTTTATCTTGAACACTGTGCCATTGTTGCTGTCGCCGCCTGAGTGGGTCATGCCGTATAGTATGGTGCCATCGAGGGTAAGGGCACCAAAAGGAGAGGCTCCGTCTTCGTTGCCGCCGGCAAACTCGTGGAGCAGGGAGTATCCACTGCCATCTGTGCCAACTTTGAAGATGACACCGCGGTCGTCGTCGCCTCCATAGAGTGTCATGCCATAGAGGGTCGAGCCGTCTTTAGTTAGCTTGACATAGTAGGGATTCTGCCCGTCGCCCCCAAAACCTGCAAACTCGTGGAGAAGAGTGAATTCCGCCGAAACTTGCAGAGCCACGACACAAAGAACTCCAGCCGCAAAAAACTTCAGACTTTTTTCCATTGCAACCCCCTTACTTCGTTAAACTTAAAAACTCCTAGACAGCAAACTAGCGTGAAAATAATAAATTTTCAAATCCGCTCCCTAAAAAAATTATGATTTTTAAAAAGATAGATGTTTTTTAACGCGGATAGAGGGGCAAATTTAGATTTGTCCGTCTGTCTGATGTCCAATAATCGTCCTTACAGGACAGTGAAATGAGTAAAGAACAGGTTTTCATATCTGCTCCGACATTGTTTTATAAAAGATCAATGACTTCATATGCCGGAGATTTTTATTGATGAATACAGCAATCTCCACGAGACATGAGTTCTGAGATTGGTCTTTTCATAGGGAGATGAATGGTACGCCCGTAGGGATTTGAACCCCAAACCTTCTGGTCCGTAGCCAGACGCTCTATCCAATTGAGCTACGGGCGCTCAAGAAGCAAGACAAGACAGCAAGGGCAGATTTTATCATCCTTTCCATAAAAATCAAGCTAAAAGCATTTAATTCGACGCAAATTGATTGCATTGTTGGAAATTTAGATTCTGATGATTAAATTCTAACGGCATGTTTTTCTGAGCCGACACACAATGAAAGAACAAATGGGGACGAAATGAATTTTTTTCTGGAACTGATGATAAGCTGTTCACTGATGGGAGCGGCATATGGCGCAAATGACGACTATGAATTCAAAAACGCCAAGTTCGAGGAAATAAAGTCCCAGGCGCGCGAGCTCGCCACGAAACCATACGCCGACCACAGGAAAAAGCTCCCAAAGTGGCTCAGAGACATGAATTATGACGGCATGCGCAATATAAGGTTCAACCATGACATGGCCATCTGGCGCAGGGAACGCCTCCCCTTTCAGATCCATTTCTTTCATCCGGGATGCATTCAGAACGACCAGATAAAAATCCATCTTGTTGACGGAGACAACGACCAAGTCCTTCCTTTCGACCAGCAAATGTTCAGATATGACAACGGCGTCGAGTCGGAATATCTCGGACCTGAAACAATGTTCTCCGGCTTCAGAATCCACTATCCGCTGAACCGCCCGGAATATCTCGACGAGCTGATCGTCTTCCAGGGAGCAACCTATTTCAGAGCCCTGGCAAAGGGCCTCAACTATGGAATATCGTCAAGAACAATTGCTGTCAATACAGCAGGAGAACAGCCTGAAGAATTCCCGCTTTTCAGAGACATCTGGATCTTCAGGCCTGACAGAAGCGACCATTCAATCACGGTGATGGGACTCTTCGACGGACCATCTCTTTCAGGTGCCGCGGAGTTCATTGTAACCCCGGAGCTCGTCACATATGTTGATGTCAGAGTATCCATATTTTCCCGCGACAAGGAAGTGAAAAACTACGGAATATCCCCCCTCACAAGCATGTTCTGGTTCGGCGGCAACTCCCAATACAAATGGGGGGATTTCCGCCCCGAGGTGCATGATTCAGACGGACTCCTCATACATAAGAATCAGGACAGATGGGTATGGCGTCCGCTTACTAATGACGGACGTCTGAAGAAATCCTTTTTTCAATGTGCCGCCATGAAGGGCTTCGGCTTACTGCAGAGAAACAGAAACTTTTTCGACTACAAGGATATCGAGGCAAAATACGACAACAGACCAAGCGTCTGGGTCGAGTCAAGCGGAAATTGGCAGGATGGTTTCGTCGAACTGATCGAGATACCAACCCATACGGAGTACAACGACAATATCGTCGCGTTCTGGAAGCCGTCTAGCCCACTGCCGCCCAATTCTAACATTGAATTCAAATACCGCCAGACCTGGTTCGGCGACGAAAAAGTCATCCCGCCGCACGGAAAAGTCGTTTCCACCGCCCTCTCAAATCCTCCGCCCGGCCTCCCTCCGCTCTCAAAACGCTTCATCGTCGAGTTCACCTGGCCGGACATGGATGCCGACGTCAAGTCTGGACAGATCAAGGACACTGTAACAGCCTCGAACGGAACGATTTCCAATAAAACAGGAATTTACAACTCATACGAAAAACGCTGGCGCCTTTTCTTCGACGTGACTGCCGAAAAGCCCAACGAGCCAGTCGAGCTTGTCGCCTACCTATCCAAGGACGACAAGGTTCTGACCGAATACTGGACATACCAATGGTATCCCTGAAGTCCTGCGAATTTCGCAGAATCGCAGGCAGAATCTCGCTCTTTCTACTGACGCTGTTTCATGCACAGCATATTTCTGCCGGAGAAGTGCTTTACCATCTTTCCGATGCTCCGGAATATGGCGCATTCAATCTAA
>DYRX01000042.1:2395-6744 GCA_020718525.1 Victivallis vadensis | reverse complement strand
TCTCCATTCGATTCAATATACTTTTGCATTCTCTCGCTTCTTTCCGCCGCTGTCTTTGGAATTCTACTGAACTGCCTCTTTCTCCGCCGAATGCCCCGTCCAATAGATGCGTTTCTTGACTCGTTCATTCCTGCGGCTCTCTGCACCTGCGCGTCCACAATTCCCGTATGGCATGCGCCGGAACGCATCTCGGATTTTTTCCATCTGAGCGGTTTCGGAGCATCCTCATTTGTGCTAGTCTTTCTCTTTTTGAACTCATATTCTCTCTTCGATTCGAAAAAGCGCATCTCAGTTTTTTCATCCTTTTCTACAATGCTTGCGCCGTTTATTTTTGGGATACTGCTTTCGCTTCAAAATTCCTCCATCCTATGTCCCCGGCAATTTGGAGAACTTTTTGGATCCTCGGGCGTCTTTCCACTTTCTCAAATAGTTTTTTGCGCAGTTTTGATTTTCCTTTTCAACAGCATCGTCTTCGACATGCTTGGAAAACTTTGCGGGAAAAATATATCCCTCTCTCCAGGGGCACGCCTCAAACTTTTCTCCATCGCGCTTTTTGCCGCCGCCGCGCCACGCATCGCGGATCTCGGCTCAGGCTCAATTCCCATTCCACACCTGCTTGTCCCCTTTGCGGCAACAATTGCCTGCGCAATAGCCGAAGCCGCGCTCTGGGGAGAAGTCTTTATGATGACAGGAATGGCGCTCGATGCCGCGCGCGGTATCGGACCGCAGTCCAAGACAATCTGGAAGCATGCAGTCGAGGGAATGAAAAAAGGCCTGGCATTCAGCGCAATTTTGATGGCGATAATTCAGATAGCCGGTTTTTTTGTCCAATCAGAGTCCGTTGCGAAATTCGCAAACTCACTTCCTCTACTGCTAATGCCATTCGCCTTTGCTGTATCTTTTCCGCTTGTCAAGACAATCGTGGAAAGCTTTGACGGAAGCCAGTCCTTCGCATCCAGACTGCTCAACGCATTCAGATCTCCATCTCTCATCGCGAGAGGCTCAATTGCAGGCTTCGCGATCGGACTTGCAGTGTCGCTCGGACTATCCTCGTCTCCAACTTGGGTTAGAATGTGCTTCGGCGGAATCGCAGGCGCACTGGCATTCGCAGGTGTCAGCATGGCAAGAGACTTTTCACTCCAGTTGCGCTGGCATGGCGGAAAAAACGTCCCGTCTGCATATCTGATCGAATCGCTCCTTGGAGCTTTCGTCGGCTCGGCACTGGGCTTTTATCTCGACACATCACAGCTCTCAGTGATTTCTTCCAAGCTACTGCAATACAGAAGCTTCGGAATCGCGCCTTCGCCTGACGACTTCTATCCTCTGCTCAGCAAATGGGGACAGGTGAGCCTCTCCCCATTTCAGGGTGGAGCAAAACTTCTCTTCAACGAGTCCCTTGAAGGCGTTATCGGATGGGGCGTGGCGGCATGGATTTTTGCCGTCAACAAATCCTTTCTGACTTCAATCTTTGAAAGGAATTTATCCCCCCTTAAAAGGCTAGCCAGCAAGCAGGGCTTCGCGGAACTGACAGACGGAACCATACACGTGCTCAGATGGGGACTCTGGATGGCGCCGATCATTTTCACTTTTCTCAAGCAGATGCCGGATCCAACATGGTACAACCAGGATGGCGCGATCAGATCCCTTTTTGCAAGCTTCAATCAGCTCACGATGAGTCCAGAGGATTTTACACGCTGGAGCCTGAAGATCTTCATGTGGGTGCTCGCATACGATCTTTTCAGAATCCTGATATGGCTCGATCACATGGGACTGCGAGTTTCAACTATTGTAAATCTCAGCTTCATCGGAATGGACAGGCTTGACAGAGCCTGCGCCAAAATCATAGGAAAAACAGCTTCGGCAAGCGTGATTCCGGAAGGGATAAAAAGATTCACGACCTGGGCTCCTCTGCTTGTCCCCTTCTACATACCGACAGGACACAACTGGGACTGGGCGTGGACTCAGTCCGAGATGATTCAGAACAGCTCGACATTCAATCCAGCGCAGATCTTTTTAAGTTCCTCGCCTTCCGAAAAGATCCTGTGCATCCTTGTCCTTGGCATTACAGCGTCTGCGGCTGTCTCAATTTCCAGGAGATTGAAAAAGATCCAGATCTCGCTAAAAGGCAGAAAGTACAAAATATCCAATTCCGCGTCCGATCTGATCCTTTCCGATTCTGGCGCGTCTGTATTCATGGAGAAAAACAGTTCTTTCGATCTTTTCAGAAGATCATACGACCGCATTGATCCTTCCGGAAATCTCATTTATCTAGCCGAAAAAGATGAATCAGATGCCTGGACATCCAGACCAATCTTCGGGAATTTTCCCACAGCCGGCATATCTGCTAAAAAGATTGACTGCGGCACTAATTTGCTGAAGATTTCTTCGCAGGAAGAAGGACTTTCCCTCGAACTTATCTTTGCACCCCAGGCCGAGAAACCTTTTTACAGACTCGATCTGAAAATACAAAACATGCTTGATAAAGAGCGCGAGCTTAGAATTTGCCACTATTTGGAATGGGCGCTCAATTCCGCTCAGGCCGACCGCAATCACACACAGTTCAACCGACTCTTCCCGGAGCTTGCCTATGATGCGGACATTCACGCCGTCACTGCGGTGCACAGAATGACTAGGAAGCTAGGATTCATCGCATCCTCTCTGCCGCCTGACGGATATTTAAAGTCGCGCTTCGATTTCATCGGAAGAGCCGGATGCGCACGCAATCCTTTGGCAATGAAGGAGATGAGATTTTTCACGCCGGAGGATTCGCCACCCGAGCCGGTCTTCGAACCCGCCGCCGCCCTTCTCCTCGCTGTCAAGCTTGCCGCCAATGAGACCAAGTCTCTGAGCTTTCTAGTCGGCTTTGCAAATTCAAAGGAAGAAATATCCGACAACATAAAATCATGCTTTCAGAAACGCGATGCTGAAAAAACTCCTAAAACTCCGAATCCTGCGCTGGAGCCCGATGCGCGCAGACTTATCCATGGAATGCCGCCAGACGGCATTGGCTCCTACTGCGAATTTCGCGATGACGGGCGAATCATGAGAGTCCTCACGCCTTTCACTCCCCTGCCCTACGATCACTGCATGGCAAACGAGGGAGGACATTCTCTGACTGTCACAAACCGCGGACTTCACAGCAGTTCGAATGTAAATTCACAGCAGAACAGACTTACACCAGACTGGGCGGACACCGTCACGTCGGAAATCCCGTCCGAAGCCATTTATGTATATGATCTCGATAAGAGAAAGTTCATGTCTCCATCGTTTTTTCCGCTGAGGGACACCCCTCTCGAGCGATTCGCCGAATTCTCTCTTGACGGTTGGGCGCGCTTCTTCTCCCGCTACGAGGATTTGACGCTCGATCTGAAGCTTTTTGTCCCGCCTGAAGATCCGCTGGGGGTCTATCTGCTTGCGATTAAAAACACTGGCAAAACAGGGAGAAAGCTTAGAGTCGCACCCTTTTTCAGGATCGCTCTTGCCGACTTTCCTGAAAATGCCGCATTCATCGAATATCAGAAAACTCAAATCCCAGGAACTCTCCTTTTCCGCAATCCCAACAATATCTTCAGAAGCGGAACAGCTTTTTGTCTAATCTCGGAAGACGGCGCCACCGCTGAAAAATCGAGAGGTAAATTTCTCGGCACGGATCTCGATACAGCTCGCCCATATATGCTTGAAAATGGAGTTTCAGACAAAAATTGCAGATCGGACGGAGCACCTATTTCGGCGTTCCTCTGCGAATTCGAAATGGAAGCCGGAGCTGAGAAGACCATCGTCATCGCCCTGGGACAGGCCGATTCAAGGAAAGAGGCACTGCGCCTTGTCGAAAAATACAGGAGTCTGCCCAATGTCATGGCCGAGTTCGAGAACTGCACCGCCTATTGGAGAAATTTTTCAAATGCGCCCAAGATAACAAGCAGTCTGCCGGATTTTGATGCACATTTGGACTGGCTCAAATATCAGGCTCTTGTCGAGCGGATATGGGCGAGAAAGGGCTTCTACCAGTCGAGCGGCGCATACGGATTCAGAGATCAGCTCCAGGACTCGATCAATCTTGTCTGGACCAAGCCCTCACTCGCCAGACGCCAAATTCTTCTGCATGCCTCCCAGCAGTTCCAGGAAGGAGATCTCGCGCACTGGTTCTTTCTGACCCAGGACGGCAGGACATCCCTGCTCTCAAGATCGCAGGCAAGCGACAATCTTATGTGGCTCCCATGGGCGGTGCTGGAATACTTGGAGATGTCGGGAGACGAATCAATACTGAACGAAAAAATCACGTACCTCCATGCCGAAACACCTTTGCAGGCTCTCCCCCGCGAAAGACATGGCGCATGCTTTATTCCGCT
>DYRX01000042.1:0-2295 GCA_020718525.1 Victivallis vadensis | reverse complement strand
GTAGAAAAAACTTGGAGAGGAGACAGATACCTCCGCGCAATTCATGACGATGGAACGGAAATCGGAGTGAAGGACGGTGGAATCTGGGAGATTGACGCGCTAAACGCCTCATGGGCTGTTATTTCAGGACTTAATCGGGAGCGTGCAAAAATCGCCTTCGACACGGCAGTCTCCATTCTGGAAAAAGACAAGGTGATACTGCTGGGCTCGCCGCCGCTCAACGAGAAGTCCCGGCCATACCTGGGAAGAAGCTGTAAATATCCGGAGGGCATCCGCGAAAACGGGATGTACTGCCACGGTGTCCAGTGGCTGGTTCAGGCGGCAAGAATTCTCGCCGAAGAATCGGAATCATCCGGAAGTCTCTCGGATGCCGACAAATACAGGGAAACGACCTTCCGTCTCTGGTGGAAAATTTCCGCGCTGGGTCATCAGGATGACATCGAAATCTATGGTGGACAAGCAAACAAGCAGGCCGCCGACATGATGTCCTGCCTGCATCAGGGGCGGATGATTTGGAATGGATACACTGGCGCGGCAGCATGGATCTATCGCCAGGCATTCCAATCTGTTGCAGGGGCGAAACTGCGTTCCGGCAGACTCGTCCTGCCTGATGATTTGTTCAAACCAAGAGGCAATCTCGCAATCAAAGGAATCTCAATAGAATGAAAAAACTGTCCTCGATAATCTCACCTGTGCAAAAGAAAATTTCAGAAAAAGGCAAGATCGGAGATCTGTCCGGACAAACTCTCTTTATAGAGCCAATCGCCGGAATATCTGGAAACATGATGATGGGAGCCCTTTTTGACTGCGGAGTGCCAGTCAAATATGTGGAAGATGCATTGCGCAGTCTCAAAACTAAGGAAAAATGGACGCTTGAACTCTCACATACAGAAAGGCATGGCATTGCGGCACTTCATGTCGAGCCGAATATTCACCAGCCAGGAAGAGAACAGCACAGTGGACACGGAAGACGTCTTGATGAAATTTGCTGGATAATAAGCGCAGCGGAGCGAATTCCTGCAAAAGCCAGAGAGCATGCTATGAAAGTCTTTGAAAAACTTGCGGAAGCAGAGGGCGCAGTGCATGGATGCGATTCCAAGAATGTCCATTTCCATGAGGTCGGAGCTCTCGACGCAATAATTGACATCTGCGGAGTCTCCATTGCCATTGACATGCTAAATCCAAAGAAGATCATATCTACGCCTCCTCCGCTTGGCAACGGCTTCATCAAGTCTCAACATGGAGTTTTGCCAGTCCCCGCTCCCGCGACACTGCGCCTCATGCACGGGCACCCGGTCTCGGAATCCCCGGTCAAGGCTGAGCTAACAACTCCGACTGGCGCCGCACTTCTCACATATTTCACGCAGGAATGGGGCAATTGTCCGTCCGGAAAAATCCTCTCTTCCGGCTACGGCGCAGGGAGCAGAAAGCTTGATGAAATCCCGAACCTGACCCGCGTCAGCATCATCGAAGACAATGCCTTGCGCGAGGAACTAGAAACAGTCGCAGTTCTTGAAAGCAATCTTGACGATTTTTCCGGCGAAGCGTTTTCCTGGCTTGGTCCACTGATACTTGAAAAAGGCGCACTCGATTATGCGATAATCCATACTGTGGCGAAAAAATCACGGCCTGGCATCATCCTTCAGATCATCTGCAAAAGCTCGGACATTGCGAAATTCGCAGAACTGATCTTGTCCGAGACATCTTCCCTCGGAGTAAGATTCAGGGTTGAAAAGAGATTTGTTCTGAAGCGCGAAATAAGGCGGATAAAGACGCCATACGGAATGGATTTGAACTGCAAGATTGCGTTCAACAGCAAAGGAGAAATAGTCAAGGCGAAGCCTGAAGCCGACGACTGCTCAAGAATAGCAAAAAAATCCGGCAACTCGTTCAAGCAAATCCACAAGGAGCTTTCCGACCTCTGCAAAAAGACTTTTTCTCCCATATTTTGACAAATCACGCCTTTTATACTCGTTTAGCGTGAAAATTGACATTTTGGTTGCGGAGATTTCGGAAATTGCTTCGAGACCACCGAGACCCAAGTATCGAAGGCTCTCGGAGGAGCTGGAGCAAAGTAAATATTCACTGAACTACGTCGTCCAGTGAATCTTTACATCTAATAAAATGCGAAATCAGAAATTTTCCATGGGGAATTGGCGGCAAACTGGTAAAAATCATGTTTCGCAGCAGTTTTTGTGAAGTTTTTATAGCAAAATACACTTGAATAATAAATTATTTCCAATTATACTGCATTAGTTTAAGATATTAACATTATTAAAACTCTGGAATTTACAT
>DYRX01000581.1 GCA_020718525.1 Victivallis vadensis | reverse complement strand
TTTACGGTCAGGAGAAGAACATCACCACCTACAACTTGGCGCGAATGAACATGCTCCTGCACGGGGTTAAGGATTCGGAGTTTGAAATTTTCCACGGTGACACGCTGACCAACGACTGGGATATCTTGCGCGAGCCCAATCCGGCAAAGAAACCTAAATTTGACGCAGTTGTGGCTAATCCGCCGTTCAGCTACCGCTGGGAGCCGACAGAGGCGCTGGGCGAAGATATGCGCTTCAAGAACTACGGCCTGGCTCCGAAATCCGCTGCGGACTTCGCATTTCTTCTGCATGGATTCCATTACCTCAAGGACGAAGGCGTGATGGCCATCATCCTGCCACATGGCGTACTGTTCCGCGGCGGCGTGGAGGAACGCATCCGCACAAAACTACTGAATGACGGTCACATTGACACGGTCATTGGTTTGCCGGCCAATTTGTTTTATTCCACGGGTATTCCGGTATGCATTCTGATTCTAAAGAAATGTAAGAAACCGGACGATGTGCTGTTCATCAACGCCGCAGAGCATTTTGTGAAAGGCAAACGCCAGAATCAACTGACTGAAGAGCACATTGAAAAGATTGTCGATACTTACCGACTCCGCAAGGAGGAGGATCGTTATTCCAGGCGAATCTCGATGAAGCGGATAGCCGAAGAGGGTTATAACCTGAACATCTCGCGCTACATCAGCACGGCACAGGCGGAGGAGGAAATCAATTTGGCAGAAACTCAGCGGCAATTGGTGGAAATCGAACAACAAATACAATCCGCGACTCGGAAGCATAACGAGTTTTTAAAGGAGCTGGGTCTAGCGCTAATCCCAAATGGGGAAACAGGCAAGGAATGAAGAAACATGGATGAAATCTGTGTGAATCAGGGAAATTTCTAGACAAGTCATGATTTGCCGTGCTGAGACTGGCATTTGGAAAGAGTTTTCAACTTCAGATGTCCGAACCTGCGTGATTTTTCTGTGGCACTTTTGGCCTTAGGGATGGCAGTTTTTCCGAAACTCAGAGATCCGAAGCTCTGTGATTTTTCAGTGGCACTTTTTTGCTTTTTTAGCC
>DYRX01000041.1:5521-19842 GCA_020718525.1 Victivallis vadensis | reverse complement strand
TTCCCGTGCTAAGTTTAATCGCGTCAAATTTGTGTTTCATCATCCGCCTAAAATAAAGCCTGGAGGGCTTGAAAGCAAATTATGACCGGTCTGTTTGGCGGAATTCTGCGGGTAAAAATTCACTGAACTACGTCGTTCAGCGAATCTTTAGTACGGATTCAGTAAACGAACGGAGTTTACTGAATACGTACAGCCATTGCGTCCTGTAGGGACGGTGCAGGGAAACAGCGTGCCTTCAGCACGCATGATCCTATTTTACGATGGATTCCTATGGTTGAAACCATAGGCTAGGTCCCTCCGCCACTCCGCGGCTAAAAAAGTGCCACTTTCATTTTCACATGTCAAATCGGATAAGGAGCAAGAATCAAATATTGTTATTCGCTGATTAAAAAGAAGATACGCTTAAATTTTGCAATTTTTAACGATGTCGCGGATTCAGATGTTTTAGGGGGTGGCGGCACCTTGGACGGCCGCGATACCTTCTTCAGGGAATGGATTGAAAAATTTGGATTCCCGGAATGCATCATGTGCGACACCACATTCGCAGAATATGTTCACGTACAGAAAATCAGCTTTAAAATGCAGTATTCACAAGCTATCTTAGTCCGATTGCAATGAGAGACAGTTTCAAGGAGTTATTTTACATGGATAAAATCCGCTCGCTTCTTCTAGTCGGCGCAGTCTGGATGGCGATCTACATACCGTTTCTCGGCTCGAGGGAGCTTCAGGGGAACGAGGCGAGGCGCATACTGCCTGCGCTCTCCATGCTCTCCAGCGGTGACTGGATCAGGCCGGAACTTGCAAATCAGCCCTACTACAAAAAACCGCCGCTCATCAACTGGATGATCGCCGCGTCTTTCAGCATTTTCGACAGCGATTCGGAGGCCGCCGCCAGAATCATCTCCTCAATTTTCACGCTCCTTTTCTGTGTCTTTCTCATCCTTTCTCCGTCGGACTGGATGGATTTGCGGACAAAAACTCTGGGTGCACTTTTCTATCTGACAAGCTACGGGGTGATCATCAACGGCAGGCTCATCGAGATCGAAGCGCCTTTGGCGGCTCTGACCGGCATGGCGACAATCTTCTGGCTGGATCTCTTTTCAAAGAATCCGGACCGCAAATGGACTCTCTGGATTCCTGTCTCGGTCATTCTCGGTCTTGGACTCCTGCTAAAAGGCCCGATCATACTGCTTTTCTTCTATGCGACGACAATCAGCGTCCTCTTCACAACGCGGAAAATGAAGTCCATGCTATCGCCGGCGCACTTCGTCTCGATCCTCATCATGGTCGGAATTTTCATGCTCTGGGCGCTGAAGATCAAATCATTGCTTCCTCCTGAAGCCGAAGGCACCATTTCGCGAACTTGGAGAGCCGAACTTCTCGACGAGCTCAGCCCCGCCTCAATTGACTATTCCTATTGGGGGCAAGTCATTTTGACTGCAGTGTCATACTTCCTCCCCTGGGTGCTTCTGCTCCCGCTTCTGCGGCGCAAAAAGACTGGAGATAACTGCGAGGCGGACTTTTCCGGGAAGATGCTTGCCGGAGCCTTCTTCTCGCTTATTCTTGGTTTCATCCTTGTGAATGCGATGCCTGGGACGGAGCCTAGATATTCTGTACCGCTTCTGCCGCTCGCCGCAGTTCTTTCTGCAGTCGCAGTGAGACGGATAAAATTTTCGATTCCAGTCGAAAAATGCAGAAAAAGCATCATCCTAGGCGCCTGGATTCTTGCATTTCTCTGCGCTGTCGCATTCGCGGTGACCGAGTTTGGAATCGTCCAGAAAATCCTCCTCTCGAGCAAGGCGGTGCGGGCGAGAACCGTCTTCGAATTTGTCCCGGCTAACTTTACGGTATCGCTCATTTTGCTCATTGCTGTTTTCCTCGCTCCGATCCTGATGAGCCGCATGAAACACATGATCAAAGATGCGATGTCGCTGGCTGGCGCCGCCTCAATCCTAATCGCCCAATCCATGTTTCTGGTCTTTGTCGTCTATACTCCGACTGAAAACACCATGGCTAAAAAAAGATTTCTCGCGTTCGAGCTGGAAAAGACTCTTCCCCCCGGAGCGATGCTCAACCTGCTCGACATTTCCTATCAGCCTTACCTCTACTACATCAGGGATCCGAAAAAATGCATATATTCCTTCGACAGTATTGCTGGCGCCGAAGGCTTTGTGCTCATGAATAGGCAGAGCTACGATGACATGGTGGACAGCATGAAGAGGAATCCGGCATTCCTCAGAGGCTTCAAATTCCGCGAAATTCGCAGTTTCAAATACAAGAGAAACGAATACGATCTGATCGAGATCATAGGGAAAAAGGGAGTTTTGGAATGATTTTCAACTCGAAATTGTCAGCAATCAACTGAGGCAAATTTATGGGCGAATTGCTGAACAACCTGTTTTTTGGGCACGGAGTGAGCAGTGCCGTATTGTCGCTTTCGCTCGCTGTCGCCTTTGGTATTCTCATCGGAAAGATCGGCTTCCGCGGAGTTTCAATGGGACTGGCAGGAGTGCTTTTTTCAGGACTCATTCTGGGGCATTTCGGTCTCTCGATAGAAAAGGAGACGCTGGAATTTGTAAGGGAATTCGGGCTCATGCTCTTCGTATATTCGATCGGAATCCAGATCGGACCAGCCTTTTTCGCGTCGTTCATGAAGCAGGGACTCAAATTGAATATTGTCGCGGCGCTCGTCGTCGCTTCAGGCTTCCTGATCGCCTGCGGCATGGTGATATTTCTTGGAATTCCGCTTCCCGCCGCTGTCGGAATCATGTCGGGCGCAGTCACCAATACGCCCGGACTCGGCGCCGCACAGCAGGCGCTGATCGACGCCTCGCCGGACGCGCAGGATCTCGTGCAGACGACAGGGATGGCGTACGCAATGTGCTACCCGCTCGGCATAGCCGGAATCATTTCCGTGATACTGGGGCTGAAGAGAATTTTCAAGATTGACATCTCCGCCGAGCAGAAGCATTTCGAGTCCCTGCAAAACGAATATCTGGCAAAGCCATCGGCTTTCAACATTATCGTGTCAAACAAGAAACTTGCCGGAACAAGCATTGACGAACTTCATCTCCTTGTCAAGCAGAAATTTATGATATCAAGGCTCTTCAGAAACGGAATTCTGAGCACCCCTGACAGTTCGGAAAAGCTCGAGATCGGGGACATCATACACGTGCTCTGCTCCAAGGAGGCGGCAGACGACATTTCACTTCTCGCGGGGGACATCAGCGAGCTCGATCTCAAGCAGATCGGCGGATCCTTGATTTCCAAGACTGCTGTCGTAACATCGAAAAAATGCATAAACCGGCCAATCGCGGAGCTCAGACTGCACGGCAAATATTCTGTCAATATTTCAAGAGTCAACAGGGCGGGCATGGACCTCATAGCCGCCCAGGGGCTTAAACTTCAGTTCGGCGACACGGTCACATTGGTCGGAGAAAAGGACAACATAGAAAGTGCCGCAAAGGAATTCGGCGATTCTATCAAGGTGCTAGAACATCCGAACATCCTTCCGCTTTTCATCGGCCTGATACTGGGCATATTCCTTGGTTCAATCCCGATAAGCATTCCCGGATTCCAGATCCCCCTCAAACTGGGGCTTTCCGGCGGCGCCCTACTTTCCGCGATGCTTTTCAGCCGCATCGGGCAGATCGGCGCATTGAGCTGGTACATGCCCCAGAGCGCAAACCTTGTCCTGCGGGAGTTTGGAATCTCCCTCTTCCTCGCATGCGTCGGGCTCAGAGCCGGCGGCAAATTCTTTCAGACACTGGCAAGCCTCGAAGGACTCGTCTGGATCTTGCTCGGTGTCGTCGTAACCGTAGTCCCGATCTTCATCGCAGGACTGATCTGCAGAAAATTTTTCGCGTTCAACTATCTGACTCTCTGCGGACTGCTGTCTGGAAGCATGACAGATCCCCCAGCCCTCTCCTTCGCAAATCAGGCATTCAAGTCCGATGCTCCATCAATCACATATGCGACGGTATATGCAATGACCATGTTTCTCCGGATCATGTTCGCACAGCTCCTGGTTATACTATTCTTCAGATCATGATTCTTGTGACTTCTGCCGCGTCGCTCATGTACTTTCCGAATGCGGCAATGAAAAACTATATCTCAGAGGATTCTTCCATTTCAGACTTGTGTTAGAATTGCATTAATTATCGTCAAAATATGGCCTTGCCGCCTCCCAGGGCTTGAAGTCCGCCCCAAGATGTGTTATAATAACTGATAATAACTGTTGGAGCTTCCGTTCGAATGTCTTCTGCGCCGCCTCCTAGTACGCGGCGCGGTGCCCGGAAATAAATGAGGAGAAAGAAATGAAGGATCAGCTTATGGACAGTCTCAAGTCGGAATTGGGAGAGCTTGCGCGGAATTCATGCATGGACTTTTTCGGGGTCGCGCCGCTTGAAAGATTCAATGGGGTGCACTACCGCATGAGACCGCAGGCGCATCTTGAGAGCGCGAAATGCGCGATCAGCATTGGCATAAGATATCCTTTGGCGATGTATGAAAACGCCGGAAAAAGCAAGGCCGAGTCCTATATGTCAATGGACATGTACGAGAACAATGCGATGCATTCGGCAAGCCTCACCGCGGCGATGGACATCAGCCGCAGGCTCGAGGATCGCGGCTGGAAGGCTGTCCCCATAACGATCAAGATGTTCAGGGTGAAGCCTTACAAGGACATTCCCGGATTCTGGACTCAGGATTTCAGGAACGATGTAGCCGCAGTTGCCGCGGGACACGGAGAGCTAGGTCTCAACGGGGCCGTCATAAGTCCCGACTACGGGACGCGCCAGCTCTTCACTTCAATTGTCACCGACGCGCCTCTTGAAGCCGACCCCCTCTACAGCGGTCCCTCCTTGTGCGACTCATGCATGAAATGCGTCTCCGCCTGCAAGATGAACGCAATCTCTTCAGATTCGTATGAAGAAATAGAGATAGGCGGGAGAAAATTCAAGACGCTCCGCAAGGATGTCTGGCGCTGTATGTGGTCGAAGAAATTCATGCTCAACGCGGAAATGGGACCGAAACTGCATGGACTCGACGTCAGCATAGCGCCACCGGACGGCGAAATCACCGAGGACGACGTTAAGAAAGCACTTTCTGAAAAAGGCGCAAAAGGCGGACTGCAGACATGGTATACATACTCCATGCGCGAATGCGAAAGGGAATGCGTCCCGCCGCATCTGAGAGGACAGGACATTGTTAAAAGACATTCTGAAAAACGTAAAAAATCACAAGGAGGCTGAGATGAAAAAGCTTATGTTCCTGACTGCCGTAGCCATCATTTCTTTCGCCGCCGATTTAGGAGCCGCCACAATTACAGTCCAGAATTTGAACGACAGTGGCGCCGGATCTCTAAGGCAGGCGCTGGCCGATGCAAGCTCCGGAGACACAATTGTATTCACAGGTCTCAGCGGAACAATAAATCTCAGTTCCGAGCTGACCATTGACAAGAATATAACGATAACAGGTCCGGGCGCAGATCTCCTCACCCTTGACGGGGGTTCAGCGACCAGAATCATCCATGTCAACCTGACAAGCTGGGGCACGACAATTGGGACAGTTAGGGTCAACGTCTCCGGACTTTCATTCGATCACGGATCAGCGGCAGGAGACGGTGGCGCGATATATTGCAGGACGGCTGGAGCAGGCAACAACTGGAGCTACATTTCTATTCTCACTGTGAGCAACTGCGCCTTCGCGAACTGCTACAGTGCCGGAGCGAACGGAGGAGGGGCGATTCACAATACGCGATACAGCACGATTACTGTAGATTCGTGCATTTTTGACACGAACAGTGCTTTGAAAAATGCCGGGGCTCTCTACACGAATGGAGACACCACAATTTCAAACTGCGCGTTTCTGAACAACAGCAGTCCGCAGTCCGGCGGCGCAATTCACAAATTCGAGTGGGGGATTCTCACCATCATCAACAGCACATTCAACGGCAATGTCTCAACTTACAACGACTGGAACAATGCTGGCGGCGGCGGCGCAATGCATCTGCGCAAGGGGACAACGAACATTGACAACTGCACAATTTCCGGCAACAGCGCAACCAAAAACGGAGGCGGAATACACTTTGGAATCGACGCAACGCTTTTCCTCAACATTAGAAGTACAATTATTGCGGCAAACACGGCAAATGTCAGCGGAGATGACCTCTACGTGTATTCCGGCACCACGACTGGGCTGACTATGCAGTACAGTCTTCTTGGAAGCAACGATGGAACCCCATACGCGCCTGCGGATCCGGACGGAAACGGAAACATAATCGGTTCCTCATTGAGTCCGATCTCGGCGATGCTTTCTCCAATCGCAGACAATGGCGGTCCGAGCGAGACAATGGTGCTTCAGCCCGCAAGCCCCGCCATCAATTCCGGCTCCAATCCGCGCTCACTGACAAGCGATCAAAGGGGGACAGGCTTCCTCCGCACATTTGGCGCCGGCGTTGACATGGGAGCTTTCGAGCTTCAGAAGAAAAACTGGGACTTCAACTGCGACAACAAGGACGATGTCCTTGCCGAGGATTCTTCTACCTTATATGGCTACCTATATCTGATGAATGGTGCAAGTCCCTCCCAGTCCGACGATGTCTACCGGAACACAAATCCTGACTGGTCTGTCTCCGGAATTGCGGACTTCAACGGAGATCTCAAGTCCGATCTGATCTGGGAAAGCGCGAGCACCGGAAAAAGCCTGGTCTATCTGATGGACGGATTCACAATTCTTTCCGTAGGAACTGTTTACAACGGAAACACTGGCTGGAAACTCGACAAGCTTGGTGACTTCAACGGCGACGGAAAAACGGACATTTTGTGGAAGCATCCACTGTCCGGCCAGGGTGCCATATACCTTATGAACGGAACAGCCATATTGAGCTTTGCATCCATCCTGAGAAAGCTTGACTGGCAGGCGAAAAGCACCGGAGACTTCAACGGCGACGGCAAGGCGGACATACTTTGGGAGGTTGCCGGCAAGACAGGGCTTCTGTATTTGATGAACGGCACAAGCATATCGGGGCAGGGAGACATTTATCTCAGAAGCGCAGACTGGGTGCCAGAAATCTTCGAGGACTTCAATGGCGACGGCAAATGCGACATGCTCTGGCAGAACAGCGTCGCAAAGTCAGGCTACATGTATCTTATGGACGGGCTTTCCATCGAAAGCCAAGGATCTGTTTACACTACGCCTCCGGCCTCCGAGGGCTGGTCAATCATAGAAAGCGGCGACTTCAACGCCGATGGAAAATCCGATCTTCTCTGGCAGAACAGTATCACCGGCATTGGCTCGATTTGGCTGATGAATGGTTTGACAACTCTTTCCAGCGGAATGCCTTACACCGTTAAAAATACTGACTGGCAGGTGCTCAGGCTTCTCGATTTCAACGGTGACGGCAAGGCTGACATCCTCTGGCAGAACAGCTCGACGCTAAAAGCTCTCGACTATATCATGAACGGGACAAGCATATCGCAGACCGGCACAATTGTGGGTGCCGGAGCCAGGACAGTCGTTGATCCCCCGCTCAACTGAATGGTCGGACAGCATGGAAAAAGAAAAGAAAACTGAAGGCTGGAACAGCAACACAAGGGGAAAGATTGCAGTCATGCAAAAATTGAAGGATGAAGTCAAGAAGCTGGCGAGGGAGAACCGCATGGATCTTGTGGGTGTCGCCTCGCTCGACCGCTATGATCATGCGCCGGAGATGGTCAGGCCGCAGGCTCATCTCCCGGAAGCCCGCGCCGTAGTCTCTATGGCGATCAGATACCCGGACGCTATGTTCGTAAACGCCGGAGACGGTGATGCTGAAAGCATTTTTTCGATCGAGACATACCAGAATGTCGTTATTGGAAAATGTCTCTACAACGCCGCGCTCAGGCTCACAAGATTTCTTGAGGACGAAGGATGGAAGACGCTTCCGATCATGGTCTCCGGCAGATGGCGTGTCCATCCCTACAAGAGTATAAGCACGAATTGGTGTGCCGACTTTTCGAACAGACATGCGGCGGTTGCCGCAGGCCTGGCGGAGTTTGGTCTTCACGCACTCGCCATCACACCACAGTTCGGAATGCGCCAGAGATTTATTTCCGTAATCACAGAGGCTCCCCTCGAAGCAGATCCTATGTATTCGGGACCGTCCCTCTGCGACAAATGCATGCTCTGCATCAAAAGCTGTCCCGTTAAATCCATTGACCCCAGTCCTGAAAAGCTTGAAAAAGTCACAATAGGAAGCAGGACCTTCGAGTATGCGAAGGTTGATCATTGGCGCTGTGGCTGGTCCGAGCAGATCAACAACATCCCCGAAGAAGGACCGGCATTCGCCGGACAGAAGATTGGCATTCTGCCCCCCGACGAGGGCGAGATTGACGACAAGCAGTTTCTTTCAGCGTTTTATGCGAAAAATGCGGAAGAACCTTTCCAGGCTCCAATGACGCACGCGATGGGCAACTGCATGAGGGTCTGCATCCCGCCGCACCTCAGGGGAAAGCAGAAGCCCCCTAGGAACTATTGCAGGCAGATGATGAAGAAGAGAAGTTTTTCCAAGACTGATGCTTCGCCAAAGGAAGTTAGAAGATACGAAGTATGCTCATAATCCATAACTAACTTGTCTGAAAGGTGTTATGAAATCATTCTCCATTGCCATTCTGGCAGTCGCAGCGCTCTTTTTCTGCGCCAGATCAGATGCGGAAGACTCGATAGACAAACTCATGGTCTATTCTCCGTCCTGGATTGTCCTTGCGAACGATTACATGGACGAAACAGACGAATTGATCTATGCGAAGGAGAAGGATCTTTTCGACAAGCTTCTGAAGGAGCAGGTCGCCCTGGAGACGACAGGCGAGCCGAACTGGGTACTCCACAAAAAAAGGGCGCGGATATGGAGAAATCTCTTCGCAGAAGTCAGCGTCCAGTACATATGGATGCGCGATCCGAAGAGCTTTTCAATCTCGAGCCCTGACGATCCCGCCTATGCCGGGGAGAAGAATCCCAGCGAGGCAATCTCCTGGGTCAGCTCGCTCGGGGACAGGATTTATCCGGACAATTCTCCTCTGCGGAACTGCTTCGCATACGAGATAGGGCATTACGCCTTCATAAAGCTTCCTTCCCCGCTTGCGAATGGAAAAAGCTACACGATAAGGCAGAAGGATGGCAGAAAGGCATCTCTCAAGTTCGACGACACGAAGACGCTCTGCTACGGAATCAAGTGCAACCAAGCCGGCTATCTGCCGGATTCGTCTGCGAAATTCGCATACTTGGGGCAATGGATTCCGGTCGCTGGTCCCGTGGACTACTCGGCTTTTAAAAAATTCAGGGTTTGCAACTCGTCTTCGGGGCACTCTGTTTTTGAAGGAGATATTGTTCTCCGCTCGAAGAACGAGAGCAGATGGGGAATGAAGGGAAATGAAAGCTATTCCGGAGAAGATGTATATGAGATGGATTTCTCTTCTCTTTCAGCACCTGGGAAATATTTTATCCAGATTCAGGGGCTTGGTATTTCCAGAGAATTCGAAATTTTACAGACTGCGCTCGGAGAGGCGTTCTATGTCGCAGCAAGGGGCTTCTACCACCAGAGATGCGGATGCGCGCTCGAAAAACCTTTTACTGAATGGACTCGGGGTGTCTGCCACCACAATCCTGTCGGAAAGGCGTCAATTGTCGGAAATATTGGAGACTGGCGCCTCGAAGATTCTTCAAAGGCAAATTTCAAGCATCTGGACTTTGATATAATCAAGCAGACCGGCACTATGGACGAAAAATTCGAGATCTGGGGCGGCTGGCATGACGCCGCGGACTACGACAGAAGAAATTCCCATCATATTCCGGTCTGGGACTTGCTCCTGCTCTATCAGATCAATCCATCGGCGTTCTCTGATTCGCAGTTGAACATCCCCGAGAGCGGCAACCGAATTCCGGACATCCTCGACGAGGCAAGATACGGGATTGACATCTGGAAGCGGGCGCAGAAGGCGGACGGCTCGGTCACAGGAAGAATTGAAGCGATCAGCCATCCACAGCACAGGGGCATGCCGGACAAGGACACGGACAGCTACTACAAATCCCTCGAGGACAGGCAGAGCACCATGTATTATGCCGCCAGTGCCGCGATGTTTGCGAGGCTCGTGAAGCCTTTCTCGAAGGAGCTGTCTGACGAGTATGCCGCATCTGCTGAAAAAGCCTGGAACTGGGCAAGCGATCCGAAAAATTCCAAAGACGGATTCTCCATTGATGTAAAGCTCAAAAAGAACGGCGAGAAAGAGGCTTCCCCCATCAAACTTGTCCTCAAGGAAAAAGAGGAGGACTTTTATTTCCAGGGTCTATGCGCGGCGATAAATCTGCTTGAGATTTCCGGAAAGCAAACGTATGCCGATGCCATTGACTCCAAATATGGTCCGCATGCAGTGCGCTTCTTCAAGTCCTGGCCGAACTGGACATATTTCTATGCTCCAATATTTCTTCTGGCAAAATCGGAAAATCCTCTTATTTCAGACAAGCTGAAAGATGGGGCGAAAAAGGAAATCCTGACGATCGCAGACGAGGCTATCGCCAATACTGTGAGAACCCCATACCGTCATGCCTGGAGAGAGAAAAAATCCAGAAAATGGGGCGGGGCTCTTGCTCCGACTTATGCGAGATACCTCATTCTGGCTTACTTTCTAAGCGGCGATCCGAAGTACAAGGCGTCTGCACTGACGAACATTGACTTTCATCTGGGATGCAATCCTTTGGGCATGTCTCAGACAACAGGGATTGGAAAATCGTACGTGTGTTCAGTGCAGGATCAGGAATCGAGAAGAGACGGAATTGCAGATCCTGTCCCCGGCATCACAACTTATGGAATCATAACAATTCCGTATGGAACTATGAAAAATGTCTATCAGATGGAAATCCCGGGCATAGACGATGAAAAAAAGGTGGAGATTTTGAATCTTCTTCCTGCCGGGACGAACGGAAGCGACGGGAAGCCGCAGATACCGCTCTGGAGACAAATCGGACCTCACGGGTATCACAATCCGGAATGCAACGAGTTCACCGTACAGGAAACGATTGGTCCGACAGCCCTCATGCTCGGAGCATTTCTGGGAAAAGACTGGACTCCGTCCCAGGATTTGAAGAAAAGAGTCCCACGCTCAATCAAGGAGCTTGACGGATTCTTCTGGACGCCCTGATTTCACCACTGGAAATACGACGAGGCGTTTGAGTAGAGATTTTGGTATTTGATGGATATAGGAAGATCGTTGTCCACCATTGCCGAAGGCCATGGCGAGCCGGTCTGAGTCGCTCTTATGCAGAGCCCCATGTGTCCGTCCATGAAAAAGACGTTTGCGCAGTTGAAGTGGCGCATTCCCATCGAATCGCTCTTCATGTACTTCTCCGTGTTACTGCTTTTATTTCCGATATCTCCGAATCCTGCTGTCACATCTGGTCTTTTAAGCTTGCCTATGTTTGAGCCGACTATGTTTCGATTGATGGCAATGAGAAGGTATCCCCAGATTGCATGTGCTTTGTCGCCCGATGGACAGTTGTATAGAGATGTCGGACGCTGAATATGATCACGTATCGTTGTCGGCCAGTTGTCGCCGCTAAAGGTGTCTAGCAATGTCCCGTTCCAGTCCACGGAATAGGAAAGCGCGGCGAAGCCTATGTGCTTCATGTTGTTCACGCACTCGATTTTGTGCGCTCGCTCCTTCACAGTCTTGAGTGCTGGAAGAAGTATCGAGATTAGAATTCCTATTATTGCGACAGTTACAAGCAGTTCGATAAGGGTGAAGGCAGACTCTGCCGTCGCAGTTTTTGCAGGACAGATCAGCGTAATTTTTTTCCCCTCTTCCATCTGAAACTCCATTGTAGGCAATTGCATAAGCTACATTCTGGAATATCCTGATGCAAATCAACTCAAGTAAAAATCCCAATTCAACGGATTAAAGAGGGCACAGGATCCTTGAGCATGTGGAGGAAAATGCTCCGCGCCTGGGCTTGTCCAAGAAACGGATAAGTTTTTTGTCAATCAAAAATGTGCAATATCACGGCAGACTCTCATCCTTCAAAACAATCCATCCTTATCCGTCAGGCTATCTATTCTATTTTATAATCACCTTGACGCCCGCCCGCCCGCTGTAGTTCAAATAAATTCCCAATTAAAATATCTCCATTGAGGAATCGGAAATACTACCCGACTGCCTGCCTGCGTCACAGCGTTTCTACTAAGCGCTAGGATATCAATCAGTTCTTTGCTTTGTGCTGAAATAGAAATTCCAAACATTGGACTTTCTCCCAAGGAGCTATACTTTATACGCATGGACGGACACATTTAACCTGGACAGTCTGACCTGAACTGCCGCGAACGCGGCTTTGTTCAACAAGGTGCTTCATCAAGGTAAAGTCCAATCGTTGGGATTAAGAAACATGAAAAGAATACAGACGGGCAAAATTGGATTCTGGCTGGCCTTATCACCGTGGGTTCTGATTCTATGCGCCATCTGCGGCGTTCCGGGTTTTGGCTGAGCTTCTCCTATTGGATTCCTGGTAGGAATCCTAATGATAGCCGGGACACCGCTAGGATTCATTTTGTGTATCACGGCGTTGTTTAGGGATGAGTCCAAGAGATTCGCAATAGCAGGACTTATAATCGCCAGCCTCACAGGATTGCTGTGCATCTTGCCTATATTCTTTTGTTGACAAGAGGGAAAGCTCCTAGACCTACTAGGAATTAAAAATAGAGATGAATTATCTTGGATTAATTTGTTTTATCACTTCTTGCTCTTTATTTCCTATGTCATAAATATAGCGTTACTCAAAAAGTTATAAAGCATCTCATTCAGCCGCTCTTATCTGGGATAGTTTTGTTTGCCTTATTTCCTAGTATTTACAAAAAGTTTTACAAGATATTCGTTGAATTGAAAATCGAATCATCTGAACTCTCAAGATATGATTTTCCTTTTGTCGCTAGCGGAAATATCCTGTATGGTATTTTATTGATTCTGATATGGTTTTCCGTTCAACCAATTGTATTGCAATTAATTTTAAAAAGAAAAGATAAGCCATTGTTGTACTTCCCTTTCATCTTATTTTTATTTGGATATGTAGCATGGTTTATTTATTCGTTATTTGCTCCGTTGATTGTTATCGGATAAAATAGAATCTATAACGAATTGTTGTATCATGCCCATCAGGGGAAAGTGACAGCGACTGCAGGAAGGGGGCCTTGAATCCGGCAACATGAATCTTGAACTTTCATCTTGTCGGATTATCTTAGGGGTTTACGAACAAGATCAAATTAGGAACTGCCGCATGCGGGGACGCATCTACAGCGGCTGTGAGGAGCCATGGAAGGTAAGTCTCCCAGGCGACTCGATTATCCAAATCTAATTGATTTTCAAAAATAATGGTATAGGCTATAAAAAGGAGATCAAATACGATGCATAATGATTTTTTAGATTCGAGTCAGTTCGGCATCTGCCGCTTGTTCAACAAACGGCTGCTACCGACCGCTTGCGCGTCCTACAAACCTGCGCTTCGCCTGGCAGCTCGGCGGCGGCAGAGCCGCGCGATTAGATACACATAAGGAGATTAATAAATGACTGTTCCAGATTATCAGAGCGTGATGTTGCCACTTCTTCAGTTTGCGGCTAGAAAGGGAACTGAAATATCAACCAGCGAAGCCGTTGAAGTTCTGGCAAATGAATTTCGACTTACTGAAAACGACCTTAAGGAAATGCTACCTAGCGGAATACAGCCGACCTTTGTCAATCGTGTGGGCTGGGCTTCGACTTACATGAAAAAAGCAGAGTTGCTCGAATCAACACGCAGAGGATTCTACCAAATTACAGCACGCGGAATTGAACTTATTAAAAAACAACCCAAGGTAATAAATGTAAGACTTCTCAAGCAGTATCCAGAATTTCTTGCATTTCAGAAACTTAAGGGAACAAGACGCGGCGAGAAAGATAACGATTCCACTGGCCCGTCTGATCTTTCAACAGCAACTCCATCGGAAGCATTAGAAGCAGCTTATGAAAACCTCCGCGATGAATTAGCCGATGAACTGCTCGGCAAGCTAAAGAAAATTTCGCCAGCCTTTTTCGAGCGTGTCGTCATAGAACTGCTTGTCAAAATGGGTTACGGTGGAACACGGGCTGATGCCGGAAAAGCAATCGGACGAAGTGGAGATGGTGGAATAGATGGAATTATAAAAGAGGATAAACTTGGCCTTGATGTTGTCTACATTCAGGCGAAACGGTGGGATAGCAATCCTGTTGGTCGCCCCGATGTCATGCAGTTTGCGGGAGCTCTTCAGGCTCAAAGGGCGAATAAGG
>DYRX01000041.1:0-5421 GCA_020718525.1 Victivallis vadensis | reverse complement strand
CGAATAAGGATAGATTGTTTTCCGGAGGAACAACAATCTCAAAAGATCAAATTAGGAAACGCATCTACAACGGCTGTGAGAGACACGTGAGGGAAAGTTCCAAGGTTACTAGATAAGGAAATACAAGATGGGATACTGCATGAAACTGATAATGGCAAGTTGTATTGGGATTTTATTTATTATAGGATGCGAAAGCACAAATAAAACAGAATTGATTTCAAATAAATCTTTCATTACTGAAACAAAGGTTACTCCATCTGAAAAGCCACACCAGTATTTGGTTGAATGCTCTATACTAGAAAAAAAAGAATTGGTAAACGGAAAAGGAACAAGTAAGCAAACGCAGATTCTCAATTCTCCTAAAATTATTGTCGAAGCGGAAGAAGAAGGAATATCAAAAATATTCGACAAAGATGAGCAAAATGGAATATTCATATCTGCCTTTGTAAGCGAAAAAGAGAACAAGGTTACAATTAAAATCATATTAAAAGAAAAAGGCAATGACTTATTGAATCAATCTCAGATTATAAATATCCCAAAATAGAACCTAACAAATTTGGCTTCAGTTGGAGGAAACCGCAAGTGAGCCTGATCGTGTGCCCGGCAGTGCGCAATAACAATATTTGATTTTTGATCCTTGCCAGATTTGACATGTAAAAATGACATTTTTGGCAAGTATGCCACTTTCGCCGAAAGTGGCACAGGAGGAAGCATGAAGAAGCAGTTTCGGAAAAGTATGCCGTTCTTTCCGAGAACGGCTTAAAAAAATGGAGTTTCGGAAAAACTGCTATATTTACCGAGAAATCACGGAGCTTCGAACATCTGACCTTTGTACCGGAGTTTCAGGGACGGCAGAGCCTTCCATGCAGAAGCCCGAGCAGTTCCTTCTCTTTTCCGTCCATCGAAGAGATTCTTTGCTTTGAAATCAAAAGTCCAAGCGTTGAACTTTCTCCGAAGGGGTTATACCTTATAGGCGGAGACTGGCACATTTGCCCATACGACTAGACCTAAACTGCCGCGGATGCGACTTTGTTCGACATATCATGGTTTTCGTCGCATGCGGAGCAGACATCGGAGATTTTAGCAGGCACGCTGTAGTCATCATGAGAAGAAGCGGACCATATAGATGAACGATATCAGATTTCCAGAATCGCTGGACAGGAACTTCAGAGCTTTCAGGAAGACGCGCAGGACTATTGCCCTTCTGACGGCCTTTTTTGCCACGCTCTTTCTGTGCGGAGCAGTTTTCCTTGTCTTCGCTCTGACAGAACGATTCATTGACACGCCTCCGAGCATGCGAACGGTTTTTTTAGCGCTATTTCTCCTTGTTCCTATTCCGTTTCTCGTCTCAGTATTTCTCGTTTGGCGGAGAAGCTCCGGGGACAGAAGTCTGGCGCTTCAAATTCAAGCCCTGCACCCTGAGTTCGGCGACCGTCTTCTTTCGGCAGTTGAGCTGAATGAGAAAAGCGATTCTGACTCGGGAATATCCAGAGAGCTTGTCTGCGCCGCTCTCGGCAGGATTGCGAAAGACTGCGAAGGGGAGTCGTTTGAAAAATATATTTCAAGAAAACGCATGAGGCGTTTCTTTTTTCTCAGCGCCATTCCGGTTCTGATCTTTCTTCTTCTCTTCATTTGCATACGTCAGCTTCCGATCAATTCTCTTGCCAGGCTCTTTTTTCCGCGTTCAAAGATCGCGAGATTCACCTTCGTGAAATTCGAGCGCCTGCCTCAGTATCACAGGGTGCCATATGCTGAAGACTTTGAAATTGAAATATCCATCGCCAAGGATTCGATAATCAAGGCCAGGAGCGTCCTGCTCAGCTTTGGATCAGACTCGAATCTCCCTCTTCCGGTCGTTGACGGCAAAGTCAAAATAAAAATGGCCGGAATTTTCAATCCGGAAAATTTGAAAGTTAGGTCGGGCGATTTCTGCGACTGGTCGAGGATAATCCCTGTTCAGCGCCCTGTTTTGGCGGAGGCGAGGGCGTCGGTGACTTATCCGGACTATTTGGGCAAAAAAACCGAGGACATTGAAATCAGCTCGGGGATTCTCAAGATGCCGGAAGGATCTTCCTACACGCTGATTGGAACTGTGAACAGAAGTCTGTCGGACGCTGAAATATCCAAGGGATCCCGCGTGGAAAAAATGCGCTTCTCGAAAAATGTCTTCGAGTTCTCTGAAAAATCTCCCAAGTCTGGCGAAAGGCGCTCTGCGACTTGGAAGGATCTATACGGGTTCGCCCCTGCTTTTCCTTACGACTATCAGATTGAAACCGTGGCGGACAATCCTCCCGAGCCGAGCATATCGCCGGATACGGACACAGTATTCATGCTTGCTGACGACATAAGGATCATTTCAATCAAGGCGCAGGATGATCACGGAGTTGCGGAGCTTGGAATAATGATGTCCGAAATAAATGAGGACAGGCGTGCTGAAGCCAAGGAGCGACCGATCTTTTCAGCCGCCGGCGACAACGATTCCAAAGAGCTGGAGTCGCAGTATGCATTCAGTCCGGCAAAGCTTGGGATCAAGGATGGATCGGAGCTTAGCCTCAAGGCGTACGCGAACGACTTTTCAAAGCGCAAGTCACCTTCCAAGTCGGCGGAACTGCATCTGCGGGTGCTTAGCAAGGACGAGCACCGCGAACGGGTTCGCGATGAAATTGAAAAGAGGATTGAGGAATTTAGAAGCTCGGCCTGGCAGGAGGAGACGCTTCTCGACTCAAGCGTAGATGCTGAAGGAAAAGAGACGGCGGCAAGTCCGGAAAAACGCGAGCTTTCCGCACTTTCCGAACAGCTGCAAAACCGCAGGCTGGCAGTTGATTCATCTCTTAAAAATGCCGAAAATGCTGTTTCCCTCCTCAATGAGGCGGCGAAGAACAAAGAAATTCCTTCCGGAGTCGTTGAGCGCATTTCCGATGCCGCCAAGGAGGCCTTCAAGGCGCATTCGCTCATTTCGGAGTCGGAAAAAAAGCTCGAGTCGGCGTTTCGATCCGAGCAGTCGTCGGAAAAAAAAGCGGAGCTGGAAAAGTCCCGGGATCTTTCCAAAAATGCGATTGATTCTCTGAATAAGGGCGCAGATGATCTGAGGGCGGCACTTGATGGACTTTCCGGACTCGGCTTGCCGGAAGAGGCGGCAAAAATTGCCAGGAAGGAGAAAGAGATTTCAGAAGGCGTGAAAAAGGTGGGGGAGGATAAAAAAAAGGCGAAGCCGAAGGAAAAGAATCAGGCGGAAGAGACTGCGAAGAAAAAAATGGAATCGCTCAGGAAGGAGCAGGATAAAGTCAAGTCTGATATTGCCGACCTGCAGAAATCCTTGCAAAGAGGCTTTGCGGAAAGCGGGGACAAGTCTTTGCTCGAAGCGGCAGAGGTCATTGAAAAGGAGAAGATAATGGACAAGTCGGATGACGCCGCCAAGCATATGGCGTCCAATGACCTGCAAAAAAGCGAAAAAAAAGCATCCGAACTTGCCGACGCCATGAAAAAGATTTCTGACAGCATGGCTGAGCAGAGGAGGAAAAACGGCGAGACCAGCGCCGCGAACGAGGAGGATTCCGGACGCGCCTCGGATATGCTTAGGATGGCGCTTGCCCAGCAGAGAATTCTCGAGGAAAGCAGGGCTCTTCTCCCGGAACGCGGCGAAAAGGGGGCAGATTCCAAACTTCCATACAAGCTGGCGTCAGACCAGTCTGAACTGCGTTCTCAAATGTCGAGGCTGGTGCAAGATATCCCCCAGGATTCGCCTCTCAGAAAAATGGCGGAAAGATCCTCGGATTCAATGGAAAAGTCGGCAAAGGCCATTTCGCTTAATGAAAAGGCGGAGGCGATAGAGTTTCAGGAAAGCGCGATAAGCGATGTGCTTGACATGATCTCGGCAGAAATAGAGGATTCGCTTCCAGAGTCTGCGAAAGACTCGGAAACTGTGGCTTCACTGGACAGGACCGCGGAGATCAGGCGGACGTCCAGCGCAATAAGAAGGCTTATTTCTGGCGGAGGTGGAATGAAGGGGAAAGCAGTGTCCGATGCGGAAAATCTCTCTCTCGGCGCGGCTGAGCCATTCAACGCATTCGGCCAGCAGAAAATTGTGGAGTCCCGTTCGGGTCTTTATGCCGGTGAAATTCCCGAGGAATGCAAGGAAGCGGTCGAAGCGTATCACAAGGCAATAAGCGGAACGGAGATGCAGACTGAATGAATTTCCATGCCTTCACCGCAAAAGTATCTTCAATTTTTATGCTGACCTGCATTTTTTGTGCGTCGGCCGCGGCGCAGATCTTCATAGGTGAAAGAGAATCATTCCCGCCTGATCTGGATCAGATCTACGGACGCGGCTTGGCGTATCTCTGCCAGATTCAGAAAGAAAATGGAAACTTTGAAGGACATTATGGAGATCAGCCGGGCGTCATCGGACTTTGCATTGTTGCAATGCTCGCTTCGGGAGAGGATCCGAATACGGGAAAATATTCGGCAAATGTCAAAAAAGGACTGAATTCAATTTTTGAAAAGACCAACAAGAACAACGGATACATCGGCAATTCGATGTATAATCATTCATTTGCAACGCTGGCTCTGGCAGAGGTCTATGGCGCAGTTGACGACAGCAGAATCGGGCCAGCGCTCAACACCGCTGTGAAGCTGATCTTGTCGGCGCAGGAGAAAAATCCGAAGGGAGCCTGGCGATACTCTCCGGAGTCTAAAGACGCAGACACCACCGTCAGCGGAGCGGCGGCAGTCGCTCTTTTCGCCGCATCAAATGCGGGCATTGCCGTTCCGGAAGCTTCAATCTCGAAGGCTCTATCATTTTTTGAAGCATGCAGGGGGGACGATGGAGGCTTTGGATACGACAAAAAGGAGAGCTCCAATTACCAGAGAGGGGCGATCGGCGCCCTGCTTTTTCTCCTTGCATCGCGGCGGGACTCTCCTATCCGCGCCGGAGCGTCAGAATATCTCAGGAAGAATCCTCCCAAGAACGACAAGGACAAGTACTACTATTACGGGCAATACTATGCGGCGCAGGCTTTTTTCCAGGAAGGAGCTGAGGCCTGGAACAGCTGGAATGAAGCCAACGTTTCGCGCATGAGGCGTTCGCAGGAGGAAAACGGCTCCTGGAACGGACAGCTTGGACCTGCCTTCAGCACGGCGGCGGCTCTGCTGAGCATGGCGCTCAACTACCGCTATCTTCCGATATACGAAAGGCGCTGAACGATGTACCGCTTATTGGTCATACAATTTCTTCTGTTTGGATATTTGTGGAATCGGCTTGCTTCCATGCTGACCCATTCGAATGTTGACCGTAACTATGCGGGTGTAGCAATGCAAGTACTGTCTGTTTATGGAAAGCATGCCCGTCTTTCCGATACTGGCTCAAGACGTTTTCGGAAAAAAGGCTTCATGCCAATTTTTGCAGGAATATACCTTCTCTTA
>DYRX01000301.1 GCA_020718525.1 Victivallis vadensis | reverse complement strand
AAGAGTACAAAAGTCATTATGATTGTTTTTGGTCTTCTTTTGGACTATTGAGCTCCGGCGCGGAAAAATTTGCCGGCAACTGCATATCTGAAAAGATCTCCGAGATTATTGTCATGCCGTTGTCGTGCGAAATTCGCAGATATTCCTGGAGGAAAAAGTTCAAATCTGGGAATTTCAAAAAGACTGGAATTGGACCGGCACCGGATGGCGTTGGCTTATTTTCAGCGGCGCGTCTTGCGGCGTATGCTCCGAGCGCGGCGTCTGAAATGTCCAGGAGCGCCGATCTGAGAGCCTGCATGGCGGGAAAAAGAACGAGCTCTGTCGTAGGCGGTGTAATTGAGAATCGTTCGCAAAGTCTCGGCATCGAGATTTCGATCGAGACAGATGAGAAGAGCGTCCTTATAGGCAGTGGATATGCAATTCGTTCCAGGATAAAGGATTGCGAATTTTGCGAAATATGCTGGAAAAAATCCTCTAGGCAGACGAGCGTCGGGTTCCAGGATGCCTGGAGCTTGGGTGAGACATCGGATTTTGAGGCGAGGTGACTCTGTCCGAATTTTTTTGAATTGTTCATCTCCACGACGAAGCGCGCAAGCTCCACCGCAAGCCCAGGCGTGCATTTTGGGACATTCATCATTTTAAGGAGGGCGCAGACCTGTTCGCATACTTTCTGAGGCTGATCGGAATCCTTCAGTGTCCGCTCAATTATCCCGGAAATTGACTCCTGTGTCGCCGGCATGAAGAGACCGGCTTCCGAGATGCGCAGAAACTCCATGGCAAGCGGGGCGAGCCCTGAATTTTCAAGTGCTTTTGATACGTAATATTCAAGCTCTCTGTCTGTAATTGATTTTCCGTTCGAGGCGATTCTTCGCAGGGCGTATTCGAGGGAGAAGGCTATCTCGTCGGACATGAGCGGATCGTCCATTCCGCAGGCGAGGCAGGCGGCGGATATTCTGCTTCTGAAGCGCTCGAAGTCGAAGACGCGCGAGGAACCGTCATCGCATAGGATTGTAAAAGCTGAATCGCTGATCTTGATCATTTTCTCGGAACCAGATTCTTGATCTCGTCAATGAACTGCTCTAAGTCCTTGAACTGCCTGTAGACCGAAGCGAAGCGGACATATGCGACTTCGTCGAGCTCCTTGAGCGCCTTCATAATTCTGCCGCCAATCTCCATGCTGGAAACTTCCCTCTCGAAATCCTTCTCGATCGAGCTGACGATGTTGTCCACAAGCCTGTCAATCTCCGAGGGGTTGACGGGTCTTTTCCAGCACGCCTTCTCGACGCCGGAGCGGATCTTCTCCCTGTCGAAATCCTCTCTCTGCTGGCTTTTTTTGACGACCTTGAGCTCGTTGCTGATCACGCTTTCGTAGGTGGTGAACCTGTGGCCGCAGTTGAGGCATTCGCGGCGTCTGCGGACGGCGGCACCCTCCTTGATGATCCTAGAGTCGGCCACCTTGTCCTCAATGCACTGGCAATGTGGGCATCTCATCAGTCCCAGTCCCTTTTTATGAAAAGCATGCTTCGCAGAAGCCTGGCC
This sequence comes from Victivallis vadensis, assembly GCA_020718525.1. Lineage (GTDB taxonomy): Bacteria > Verrucomicrobiota > Lentisphaeria > Victivallales > GWF2-50-93 > DYRX01. The sequence continues at coordinate 3,352 of DYRX01000301.1, read as the reverse complement.
GTGATTGTCATCGAGGAGCTCGAAAGCCCTTGGGAATAGTGTGTGATGCACTTGACGATCTGTCTTGCATCGTCGAAGCGGTCAGAGGGGCGCTTTGCGAGCATTTTAGCAAGCATATCCTCTATCCAGGATGGAATTTCAGGATTCAGCTTTGATGGCTGAACGGGATTCCTGGTCTTTATAGCCTCTATGATCTGGAAGATGTTGGCCCCCTGGAATGGGCGGACTCGTGTCAGAAGCTCGTATGCAAGGACTCCCAGGGAAAATATGTCCGAGCGATGATCCATGTTTTTAACTGCTTCAAAGCTTTCGGGAGACATGTACGCCGGGGAGCCGACAATGTCCTTCGTCATCGTCGAGCTTGATATACCGAGCACTCGCGATATACCGAAGTCCGATATCTTCACGCCACCGTCGTCGGTGATCAAGATGTTTTCCGGCTTGATGTCGCGGTGTAGTACGCCAGCCTTATGCACCTCATAGAGAGTTTCAGCGACTTTGCCGATTATTTCAAGCCTTCTGTCTAGGGAGAGTGCGGGGGAATTGATGAAGGAGGTAAGCGGGTCGCCTTTGACATATTCCATGACGATGTATGGCAGTTCCTGCTCCTCGTTGAGGTCGTAGTCGTGTATCCGGATCACTCCGTTGTGCCTTATTCCGGAGAGGATTCTGGCTTCTCTCGCGAAGCGGCGTATCTGCTGTGGCCGGGACGCGGGATCATCCTCGCGGCGGAGGATTTTCATCGCATATCTGCATCCGTCTTTTTCCACAAGGAGAACGATTCCGCTTGCACCGGAGCCGAGATGCCTGATCATCCTATAGTTGGAGCCTGGCAGTTTCTTGTTCGCCTTCTCGCGGCCGTCGTTCACCGCCGCCGCGACTTTCCGCAAAATTTTTTCCGAGCTGAAAGGCTTCGCAAGATAGTCGTAGGCTCCCTGTTTCACTAGCTCGACTGCGTCATCAATTTCCGGAGAACCTGTGATGATTATGATCTGGGTTTCAATGAAGTTTTTCTTGCATAGGCGCAGAAAATTCTTTCCGGAAATGTCCGGTAGATTGACGTCAACTATCGCTACGTTGAAGCAGGATTCCGAGACCATCTTCAGAGCTTCGGAGCAGGTTTCCGCGCATGCGACATGGTAGTTTGGAGAGAGGAGTTCGCTGAGGAGATTTCTGAGGGACTCTTCATCATCCAATACTAGAACGGCCGGGCGCTCATCCTCTACTGGAGCTCGAGTTGCGGGAGATTGGACAGTCTGAGTGTCACTCATGGCGCCATCCCGCGGCGGATGCCATGCGAAATTCGCATGATTTCATACGTGAATCCAAGTGACTTGCTCCTGGTAATTGTTGCGGATCAAGCGTCGCCGCTGAAAAAACGTTTTGCTCTTTCAAAGAAACCGCCCATGATCGGGTGGGCGTCCTTCGAGCCGGCGACTGAATCTCTGTAAGCCTCGAGCAATTCCCTCTGCTCCTTTGAAAGCTTTTTTGGGACTTCAATGAATATTCTGATGTGCTGGTCTCCCCTATGGCCGCCTTTGATGGAGGGGACGCCTTTGTTCTTGAGCCTCAGGACGGCACCATTTTGACTTCCTTCCGGGATTTTCAGGGATTCCTTGCCGGTCACGGTTGGGACCTCGACGGTTCCTCCGAGTGCCGCCGTTGCGAAGTCAATCGGAATTTCGCAGAGAAGATCGAGACCTTCGCGCTGAAATATCTCGTGCGGTCTCTGGTGTATGTAAACGTAGAGATCTCCATTTTCTCCGCCTCTCATGCCGCCTTCGCCTTCTCCGGAGACCCTCATTCTCGAGCCGGTGTCAACGCCCGGTGGAATATGAATTTTCAGAGTCTTTTCATGATTGACTCTTCCCTGGCCTCCACAGGAATGGCATGGCTTTTCTATGACTTGCCCGGCGCCTTTGCAGGCAGGACAGGTCTGTCTGATGCTGAAGAATCCCTGGGAGATGCCGATCTGGCCCGATCCGGAACATCTCTGGCAAGTTTTTCTCTTCGTCCCTGGCTCGCATCCGCTTCCGGCGCAAGTCTTGCAGGTTTCCAGCCGTGGAATCTTGACTGTCTTGTCTGTTCCAAAAACAGCCTCTTCGAGGTCAACTTCGAGATCGAATCTGAGATCGGAGCCATCGAGAGGCGCATTTGGATCTCTTCTCCCAGAGGATCCAAATATCCCATCGAATATGCCGCCTCCGAAGATTTGCGAGAAGATGTCTCCGAGATCGCCCTGATGGTGCCGGTAGAAGTCGTTCATGTCGAAGCCGCCGCGTCCAAAGGCGCTCTTCATTCCCTCGTGTCCGTATTGATCGTATATCTTACGTTTTTCCGTGTCGCTGAGGACTTCGTAGGCTTCGGATGCCTCCTTGAATTTTTCCTCGGCAGACTTGTCGTCCGGATTCCTGTCGGGATGGAATTTCATCGCGAGCTTGCGGTACGCCTTTTTCAGATCTTCCTGAGAAGCGCTTTTATCAAGCCCCAAAACTTCGTAGTAGTCTTTTTTCGCCATTTCTTCAGTTCTCCGGCGTCTTGGGATCTTCGTTTTTTGCCGGACCGGAACTTACGACGACGGCGCAAGGTCTGAGCAGGCGGTCTCCCATCTTGTAGCCGCATCGCCATTGGGAGATTACCGTCCCTTCAGGGACATCGGGAGAAGCCTGCTCCGCGATGGCGTCATGGAGGCGCGGATCAAATGTAGCTCCGACGGCATTTATTGTTTCGATTCCGAGTTCGGCGAGAGCCTTCTGGAACTCCGCGAGAATCATCTGCATGCCCTGATTAAGGACGCCGAAGTCCTTGGTCTTCTCGGCGGCATCCACAGCGAGCTTCAAGTTGTCGAGCACAGCCAGAAACGGAGCCGCCGCATCCTGTTTGCTGGCAATTCTAGCATCTGTCAAGTCCTTATAAACTCTTTTTCTGTAGTTGTCGAACTCGGCTCTGACTCTGAGTGCCTTGTCCTCCGCCTCCGCCAGCTTCGCTTCGAGCTCAGCAATGCGGGGAGCTGAGAGATCCGCCTGAATATTGTCGTTCTGAAGATCCGGCGATCCATGGACATCGGCATGGTCTTCTGCAGGATCGATTATTTCTGGAGAGACCACATTTGTTTCCTCTGAATCGCCTGGTTCCACGGAAGCCTCTTTGTGCGCATGATGAGGCGCTCCCGAATGCCTATGTTGCTGTTTGTGCTTGTCCTTGGAATGCATTTTCCTCCTTGATGAAGTCAGTTTGTCGAATATGTTCCTAATCTTCGAAATCATTTCCATTAATTTCATGCCTTTTGTGTTGGAGAACCTAGCATTATTAATAGTTTTTTCAAGCCCAGACGTGTCAAGGGACACCCAAA
>DYRX01000300.1 GCA_020718525.1 Victivallis vadensis | reverse complement strand
TTACGATTAGTATTTAAGGGACAGGACACCAGGCTGTGAACTCCAACAGCTTTCCAAGGTCCCCTGTCAAGACATCTAACGACTGAATGGTGGGAAAAGCGGTCAAAATACTGGCGGTACTCCTGGGCAAAGTTATTTCGCAACAGCCCCTTAAGACGTACAGGAAAAGAGCGAAGACTTATGGTGCAACGGTTTTTATTGTGAAGGAGCCGCAAGCGAATCCTCTTTTGCGATAAAGTTCACTTTAAGCATTCGGATCTAGATGAGTGTGTCTTATTGATCTTCGGGAGGATTGGTGTCAATCTCCAGCATCTGACTCCGCCCCCGACTGAGAAAACCCATGAAAAATAAAGCCTGACAAAAAGTAGAATCTCGCTTGTCAAAAGAATCTCCGGACTCTATATTCACCTGGAAATGCGCCGCCAAGCGAGCTTCGCTGAGCATAATTTGACTTTTCCAGTTTGGCGTCCGCAGTGTGGCTTTATCGGGGGCGGCTTTGCAGAATAATCCGCCCAGATTCGAAAACGTTTCACGCCGACATATTATGGCTTTGGCTAAGAGCAGGCTTTTACATTTCGATCATTTGGTAATAGGAAGCGGACTTGCTGGTCTTTCCGCCGCCCTCAAACTTGCCAAGTCAGGCTCGGTCGCCGTCGTGAGCAAATCCGACGCTTCAGAGTGCAACACGAGATATGCGCAGGGCGGAATCGCATGCGTTCTCGACAGGCTCGATTCCTTCGAGGAGCATCTCATAGACACCATGGACGCAGGCGACCACCTCTGCAAAAAGGATGTAGTCGAGAGAATAGTCCGGGAGGCGCCTGCGGCAGTCAAGGATCTCATTGACATTGGCGCCCGCTTCACCACTCTCGGCGACATGGGGATAGAAAAAGATTCCTCTGATTTCCATCTGGGGCGCGAAGGCGGGCACACCAAGCGCCGCGTGCTTCATGCCGGGGACATAACCGGCGAAGAGATACACCGCGCCTTGCTTGAAGCATGCCGCAAGGAGCCAAGGATAAGCTTTTTCGAACAGCACATAGCGATTGATCTCATCACTTCCTGGCGCATCGGCTGGATCGGCGACAATGTCGCTTTGGGGGCCTACGTGCTCGATATCAAGTCGAACACGGTGAAGACCTTTGTTTCCGTTTCCACCGTCGTGGCCGCCGGAGGCGCAGGCAAGGTCTATCTATACACGAGCAATCCTGATGTCGCGTGCGGCGCAGGCATAGCGATGTGCTACAGGGCGAATGTCCCGATCTCGAACATGGAGTTCTTCCAGTTTCACCCGACGATACTCTACCACCACAAGGCGAAGAATTTTCTGATCAGCGAGGCTGTGCGTGGCGAAGGCGGCGTCCTGAAGAGGCGTGATTCGAGGGGCGAACTGGTCGAATTCATGGATGCATATCATCCGATGAAAAGCCTTGCACCAAGGGACATCGTCGCCCGCGCAATTGACAACGAGCTTAAAAGAAGCGGTCAGCCATGCGCATTCATTGACATACGGGGCAAAAGCGAGGAATTTCTCCGTCTACGCTTCCCGAACATCTTCAGCAAACTGCTCGATCTTGGCATCAACATGTCGAAGGATCCTATTCCGGTCGTCCCTGCGGCGCACTACTGCTGTGGCGGAGCGGAAACAGACATCTGCGGCTTCACCGGCATCAACGGACTTTATGCTGTGGGCGAATGCGCCTGCACAGGTCTTCACGGAGCAAACCGCCTGGCGAGCAACAGCCTCCTCGAGGCGCTGGTCGTCGCCGGACTCTGCGCCGGAGAAATCGAGTCCAACTTCGAGAAGCTCAAGGAAAAACGCCCGACAGGCAGGATACCAGCCTGGAGCTCCGGCAAGGCTACCGACTCCGACGAGCTCGTCGTCATCGCACACAACTGGGACGAGATCCGCCGCTTCATGTGGGACTATGTCGGCATTGTCCGAACAACGAAAAGACTGGAAAGGGCTAAATCAAGGATTAAGAACATCCGCAGAGAAATCGAAAAATACTACTGGGACTTCCTCATCACAAAGGACATAGTGGAACTGCGCAATATTTCCTGTGTTGCGGAGCTTATAATTGACTCCGCCGCCGAAAGGAAGGAGAGCCGTGGACTGCACTACACTCTCGACTATCCCGAAAGAGATCCAGGAATGGACTTCAAAGACACGGTTCTCAAGCGCCCACGCAACATGGATTGACGGAGTCCCCAGATGAAACATAAAATTCCCGAACACATAAATGGAATCCTCCATCAACTGCAGACCGCCGGCTTCGAAAGCTATCTTGTGGGCGGCGCCGTGCGCGACCTGCTCCTCGATCTGGATCCAAAGGATTTCGACCTCTCCACATCGGCAACGCCGGAACAGATCCGCCATGTCCTGGGCCGCCGCAGATCGCGCATAATAGGGAAGCGATTCCGTCTTGTCCACTATTCGCACGGCAACGAGATCGTCGAGATCAGCACCTTCAGGAAAAAGCCGGAAGCAAGACCACCCGAAAGCGCCTCGCATCCGAAGTCGAACATCATTTTCAACGACAACGAGTTCGGCTCCGCCTACGAGGACTCCTGGCGCCGCGATTTCACGGTAAACTCGATCTTCTACGATCCCATCTCGGAAAAAATACACGACTTCACCGGACAAGGCCTCGACGATCTCAAAAACGCTCTTGTCCGCGTCATCGGGGATCCCGACGAAAGGCTCTGCGAAGATCCAGTCCGCATTCTGAGGGCGCTCAAGCTGAAGGGGCAGTACGGATTCACGCTCGAAGCTCAGACTTCCGAATCCATTTCAAGGCACATGCATCTCATACGGGAATGTTCCCACTCGAGACTGAGCCTGGAACTGCAGAAAATACTTCAGAAACCGTTTTCAGACAAGATCTTGAGAGCCTTCCAATCGCATGGGTTCCTACGCCACTACCTCCCTTTTCTTGCGTCGAAATGGGGCAGTCCCGAATGCGAGTACATGCTGAGTCTCCTAGCCGAAAGGAATAGGCGCGTCTCCGCCGGACTCTACAGAGACAGCGCGTCGCTCGCCCTTTCAGCCGCGGCTCTCCCATACATCGAAGCTAAATTCGGCGCAATAGGAAATCTCTGGGAGAACTACTATGGAATTGACTCTGAAATATTCAAATTTCTCTCAAGGCTGATAGCGCCATGCGTATTTCCCAGGGTTCTGATGGCAAGCTCAGCCAGGACTTTGCTCGTGCAACCCCTCCTGCGTTCCATGAGCCAGCGTGAAAAGCTAAGAGACACACACAAATACGCCCACGCCAGGGAGCTCATCACCATTCAAAACGACATACTATGGAAAAGCGAAGAACTTGAAAGCTACATCGAGCAGTTCTCCTGAACGCCCCCTTGCCATGATCGCCACCATCGGATGCCGCCTGAATCAGGCAGATTCCGCCCTGATCTCAGGCCGCCTCGAAAAAGCCGGATACGAAGTCCTGCCAGACGCCCAGACAAATCGCTCTCCAGCGATTTTCATTCTCAACACCTGCGCCGTCACCGCTTCAGCATCACAAAAAAGCAGGCAGGCCCTCGCGGCAATCCGCCGCAAATATCCGGATGCCCTGACCGTAGTCTGCGGATGTTCTTCCGTCGTCGAGAAAGAAGACTGGGAGACAAATCCGAACGCCGACATCGTGATCGGAAATAATGAAAAGAAAGACATATGCGAGCTGATAGCGAGACTGAAGGACGGTGTCGAATTTGGCGAACGCAAAGCCGCCTTCCCTCAGCAATCCAGTTCCTTCAGGGAAAAAATTGTCTCCTCATATCCGACAAGATGCAGGGCATTTCTGAAAATACAGGAAGGATGCAATTCGAATTGCTCCTACTGCATTGTTCCCTTGGCGCGGGGACCTGAACGCTCGAGAGACAGAATCGAGATCGAAGAAGAATTCCATGCCCTCCTTGAAAAAGGTTTCAAGGAAATTGTTCTCAGCGGTGTCAATATCTTCGCCTACAGGGACGGAAAAAAGAACATATGCGATCTCCTCTCAGAGCTTGCCTCCAGAAATGGCGACTTCAGACTGCGCCTCGGCTCGACAGAGCCAGGTCCCGAGGCGCTCGACATCATCCCGGTAATCGCCGAAAATTCCAAGATCTGCCGCTTCCTGCACGTTCCCATACAGCACGGATGCGACGAAATCCTCAGGCTCATGCGCCGCCGACATGCAAGCTCCGATTTTGCGAAATTCGCAGAATTAGCTTCTGAAAAAATCCCCGGCATCCATATCGGAACCGATATCATCGTCGGTTTTCCAGACGAAAGCGATGAGCTATTCAGACGATCGAAGGACTTCATCGCATCGCTTCCGATTGCAAATCTGCATATATTCAGATTTTCCCCTCGAAAGGGCACAGATGCGGCAAATTTTACCGGCAGAGTCCCGGAGCGGACAGCGAAGGAGAGAGCTTCAGAACTTGCCTCCCTGGAAAATGAACTCTCAACGCGCTTTCTAAACTCGCAGATCGGAGCAGAGCTTGAAGTCCTGATCGAAAAGCCTGGACTTTGCGCATCCGGATGGAGCGACAATTATATCAGGGTCGTTTCCGACGGACATTTCTGCGGAAAAAACGTTTTCGTGAAAATGCGGACCAAAGCTCCAGCCGCCTCAGGCGAGCCTCTTTTGGGAACAATCTCCAAACCTTGAACTTTCTTTCACTCGAAGACGCAGAGAAACGTGCGTCTTCAGCCTCCACGATCAGACATCAGGAATCCATCGTAAAATAGGATCATGCGTGCTGAAGACACACGCTTCCCTGCACCGTCCCTACAGGACGCAATGGCTTCCATTTCCCTGTCCTGGGGTTGAAAAAACCCAGGTTTTTCATAACTCTTATTACTTCTGCCGCGTCGCTCATCTAGTGTCCTGTTTCCTAAATAACGATACTATGTC
>DYRX01000299.1 GCA_020718525.1 Victivallis vadensis | reverse complement strand
TCCAAAAAGAGAGAAAGCTGCTTAAGTTGGGGGGCATTCGGTGCGACCCCAATGTTTCTGAAATGTCTGACTGCCAGGCTTGCGAATCGAAATAATCCAAGACAAGAGCTGCGGCGCTCGTCGTCAGAACTCCGAATCCGTCTCCTTTCCGGTTTTGACATGAACTATTTGGAAGAAGATTGTCTCCGATGAAGGAACTTGCCGGAATTTTAATCATGCCTCTTCTATCTGAAGACGCGAGTCCCTGCCCCGCAAGATAAAGACCATAGACACTGCCAATATTGTCTTCCGGATTTCCTGCATAAGCTCCGTCAGGTCTCTTCAATTTTTTCAAGAAGCTCAAGAGACGTGGCGACTGCGAATCTCGCAGACTTTGCATTTGTTCGGAAATTGCAGTATCATCGCTGTGAGTCGAGATGATCTGAAGAAGTATGCTAAGCGAAACACAGTCACGTAGCTTTAATTTGCCTGCCCGAAGAAGATATTCGACAAAGCTTTCAGGCATTTCCTGGCTGGAGGCGGCAAAGGAGAGAGTCCCGAAATAAGTGTAGTAGAGATCGCTTTTGCCGCTCCTGTCGGCGAATCCTCCGTCGTCGCAGATCTGTTTATTCAAATAGTTTAAAAGCTTCCTCCTCCTTTGCTCAGGGAGAGAATTGAAGCCGGCTGACGCGAATGCGATCAGGTCTGACGAACTAACGCCTCCTTCGCATTTGACCAATGTTTTTTTTGATCTCATCAGGCTTGCGGCTAAGTTCTCAAATCATTTGAAGACATGTGCCGGGGCAAGGACGTTAATCTTTTTTGATGAGAGGTAGCTTATCGCCTCGTCAGGCTTTTCGAAACGGAAGACAAGGATGGCCTTGCCGTTTCTTGCACATGTGAACGCATACATGTATTCGACATTTAAAGAGGATTTTTCAAGAGCTGAAAGGATTTTCGAGAGTCCGCCCGGAGCGTCGTCAACCTCCACCGCAACAACATCTGTCACCTTGACAACGAACTGCTTTGACTCAAGTATTTCCTTGGCCTCCTGCCATTTCTCGACGATAAGGCGGAGGATTCCGTAATCCTGCGTGTCGGCAAGGCATAGCGTGACGATATTTACGCCAGCGTCCGCAAGAGTCCTGCAAGGTGAGGAAAGCGCACCCGGCTTGTTTTCAATGAAAAGGGAAAGCTGTTTGATTTTCATGAGTGTTTCATCCTTGTCTTAAATCCAAAACCCGTTTCGCCTTGCCTTCGCTTCTTTTGATTGTCTGGTGTGCGACAAGGCGGACGGCTATCCTTATTGTTGTGACATTTTCGAGTGACTGCATGAGTTTCGACTGGAGATTCTCCATTGCCCCTATTTTGTCGCTGAAAGTCTGCTCGGTGACTTCCACCTGTACTTCGATGTTGTCCAATCCCTTTTCACGGGTCAGGACAATCTGGTAATGAGGCTGGGTGCCTTCGACTGCGAGAATCGCAGATTCTATCTGGGATGGGAATATGTTTATGCCCCGGATTATGAGCATGTCGTCGCTTCGCCTGCTGATCCTCCTGATTCTCCTCAATGTCCTTCCGCATTTGCAGTTCCCGGGAATGATCATTGTCATGTCGCGTGTCCTGTAGCGGATCATTGGCATCGCCTTCTTGCAGAGTGTTGTAAGCACAAGCTCCCCCTCTTCGCCGTCAGGCAGGATCCTGCCACTTTCAGGATCTATTATTTCCGGATAGAAATAATCTTCGAATATATGAAGACCTTCCTGGAATTCGCATTCAATTCCGACACCCGGACCTGTTATTTCAGAAAGACCGTAAATGTCATAGGCCTTTATCCCTGATATTTTTTCAATATGGGAACGCATCTCCTCCGTCCAGGGTTCAGCTCCGAAAACTCCTGCGCGGAGTGGAAGTGTCCTTGTGTTGATATTGAGTTCGGCGGCTTTTTCGAGCATAAAAATGAAATAGCTGGGGGTGCAGCAGATCGCGGTGCTGCCGAAGTCCTGCATTATCATGAGCTGGCGTTCGGTGTTGCCGCCGGAAACGGGAATGACTGTGGCACCAAGGGCCTCTGCTCCGTAATGTGCGCCGAGTCCGCCTGTGAAAAGACCGTACCCGTAGGCGTTCTGGATAATGTCCCCGGAGTGAAGTCCGCAGGCGGCGAATGTCCTGACCATCGCATCTGTCCAGACATCCAGATCCTCCTTAGTATAGGCAACTACGATGGGTTTCCCGGTTGTCCCGCTAGATGCATGGAGGCGGACGATCTCGCTCATAGGACTTGCGAAAAGCCCGAAAGGATAGGTGTCGCGCAGATCATTTTTCACGGTGAAGGGGAGATGCCTGATATCCTCAAGCGATTTGAGATCTTCGGGAAAGATCCCTTTTTCCTTCATCCGCATCTTGAAGAGCCCGGTATGGTCGAAAGCCCTTCCGGCAATCTTTTTCAGCCTGTCAAACTGGAGTTCCCTTAGCTCGTCTTCGGGAAGGTAGTCTGTCGCGCTGACAGGATTTATCCAGGTTTTCTGCTTTCTGGCATTTTTCATCTTTGCTTCCTGCCTATTCTGAAAGCTGTGAGATTCATCTCAGAGAATTTCAAAGGGAGAAGTTTTATTATGGCGTCTTCCCAGTTTTTCTGCGGGATGTCCACGAATGAGCTGAGCACGCCGAGTAGTGCGATATTCAGGGTTTTCGCATCGGGAAGTTTTGAGCAGTCAACGTTTTCAGAGGTGATAATCCTTCCATCTTTTTTCAGGTGATGCCGGTTTATTTCGACTTGGTCGTCGGCGAGCACGACAAGGAAATCGGCTCCGCCCGGAGGCACTGTCGGACTGAAAACCTTCTCCCCGAATCTGACATCGCTGGAAACCGAACCGCCCCGCTGGCTCATTCCGTGGATCTCGCTTTTCTTGATGTCGAACCCGGAGGTGAAAGCAGCTTCGGAAAGAATATCGGAAGCCTTTATCACGCCTTGTCCTCCGATTCCAGCCAGCACTATGTTTACCGTTTTTGCCATAGTCAGCTTTTCCCCTCCTGGACTTCCTGTGCTTTTTTGTTCATCTGTTTCAAAGCCAGAATGCACGGACGCCGTGCAATTATGACAGAGGTTTTCTTTTCTGAAAGTCTTTTTACTATGGCCTTTTCAATGTCGCCGGGGGATTTAAGCATGTCGATCACATCCACATTCTCGACTCCTACAGCCCTTGCTACATCCTCTATTATCACCTTATGCGCGGGATTGTGCCTTATGTCCCTTCCACTGCCGGGATGCTCCTGAAGTCCGGTCATCGCCGTTGTACTGTTGTCGAGGACGACAACTACATGACCGGTGGGCGGCCTGTTGTAAACCATGTCAACGAGACCGGTTATGCCACTGTGCATGAAGGTGCTGTCGCCGATAACGCTGACAACCTTCATCGCCTTTTCCTCTGGCAGGATGTGCCGGAGACCGAGTCCGGCGCTTATTCCGGCACCCATGCAGAGGAGTGTATCCATCGCCTCGTAGGGGGGAAGGGTCCCGAGCGAATAGCAGCCGATGTCTCCTGGAACTGTGCAGTCAAGCTTCTTCAGCACTTCATAGACGCTCTTATGCGGACAGCCGGGGCAGAGCTGGGGCGCTTTTCCAGCCGGCAGAATCTTCTCGGGGGTATTGTCTCCTGCAAGTATTTTATTGACTCTTTTCAGATTAAGTTCGCCGAGTCTGAAGATGTCGTGCTTCCCCTCGACATTCACTCCTGCCGCCCTTATTGATTTGTAAAGATACGGGTCTCCCTCCTCAATGACAATGCAGCGCTTGTACATGCCTGCAAAGGATTTGATCTTCAGCAGGGGCAGGGGATAGGTCATTCCGAGTTTTAAAAAACCAGCATCCGGTTTGGTTTCCTTCGCATACTGATATGATATTCCGGAGCATATAATCCCCAAGTTCTTATTTCCATCTTCAACCCGGTTGAAAACGGATTCCTCATTGAATTCTGCGAGTTTCGCAATTTTCTCGCGCAGTCGCACATGGGCAGGACGCGCATTGGAGGGAATCATCACTTTTCCGCGCAAATCCCTGACAAATGAGAAATCGGAATACCCCATTGAAGCCTTGATGGATTTGCAGACGACGGTCTTTGAATGGCAGACTCATGAGAACTGGGATTTTCCACTTTTCCGAGAGTTCAAAGGCTCTTATTGTGAAGTCGTAGCATTCCTGCGAATCGGAAGCTTCCAGCATGGGTATTTCTGCGGCTTCCGCAAGATGCCGGTTGTCCTGTTCGTTCTGGCTCGAAGACATTCCCGGGTCATCGGCTGAAACTATGAGCAGACCACCGTCAACTCCGGTGTAGGCGACAGTGAAAAAAGGATCTGCAGCCACATTAAGTCCGACATGTTTCATGGTTACAAGCGCACGGGCTTTTCCGTAGGCGGCGCCGACTCCGACCTCGAGGGCGATTTTCTCGTTCGGCGACCACTGCGCCTTGCCGCCTATTTCGGCGAAATGTTCAAGAATTTCAGTTGAAGGAGTGCCAGGATATCCTGCTCCCAGTGATACGCCTGCCGCAAGCGCCCCCTCCGCAACAGCTTCATTTCCGCTCAATAGAGATTTGTTCTGCATTTTGTGTTTCTTAATAGAAAATCATGTTACAGCCGCGTAAGATATATTCCGTTTATAAATATGCCAGAAAATACATTAAATATATGAGTTGTTTCACCATTACCGGTATGATTGCTGTCAATCTTCTTTGGATCCACGGTGAGTGCAAATACGGGCAAGGCTATCAGTGCCAGTAATCCTAGTATACGTGCTTTAGTTCGCATTTTATCCCTCTTGGCCAATCGAGTAGCCTGGGAGGTCTCCCTCCCATGGCTCTTACACCACCGTACATGAGGCCATGCAAAGCATGGTATACTCCGTACTCGTCCCGCTAAGCGGGATACAGCGGTTCCTAATTT
>DYRX01000298.1 GCA_020718525.1 Victivallis vadensis | reverse complement strand
TCAATGGGGACGGAAAATGCGACATGCTCTGGAAGCATGAAGTCACAGGACAGACTCTTGTCTACATCATGAACGGAAATATTGTGAGTTCCGCAAAGCAGTTGTACGGAGCGACAACAAGCTGGAGCGTAAAGGCGACCGCTGATTTCAACGGGGATGGAAAGAGCGATGTGCTCATCCAGAACACGGATGGTTCCTGCTACATCTACATCATGGACGGAGCGTCACCTTCGGATCAGGGCAATGTCTATTCCAAGCCTCCTGCCGCGTGGACTCTCAAATCTGTATCCGATTTCGATGGCAATGGCAAGGCGGACATGCTATGGCAGAATTCTCTTGGCGAGGGCTGGATCAGCAAGATGAACGGAAAGACTGTTCTTTCTGAGACGAAGGCCTACCGGATGAGCTCCGCATCCCAGTGGCAGACAAAGCTATTTGCGGACTTCAACGGGGACTCCAAGACAGATATTTTGTGGGAGAACAGCGATGGGTCAGGCTATGTCTATCTGATGAATGGCGCGGCAATTCTTCCCGGAAGCGGCTACATCTACCTGGCGAGGAACGCGAACTGGAACATCGTGTCATCGGGTGATTTCAACGGCGATGGCAAAGCCGACATACTATGGGAGGACTCGACCGAAGGCATCGGATGCGTCTATCTCATGAATGGAGCGGCAATTGCCAGCTACGCCAATATCTATGATCTCAAGGACGTCAGTCCGGCGACGAAATGGAATGTCGTGAAAGCGCTTGACTTCAACGGCGATGGCAAATCGGACATGCTCTGGGAGAACGCCGCCACGAAGAAGACCCTCGTCTACGTTATGGACGGGCTCTCAATCTCTTCATCCGGAACAGTTTACAGCAATGGCATAGGCTGGAATCTGCTGAAATAAGCATTCTTTTTGAGTGTAAAAGTCCTTGCTTTGGTGTACCTTGATCTATGAAGCCAACTCTGGCAATGCAAATGCAAGGTCGGACATCTGAATCCGCGGCATCGTAAAAAATTGCAAAATTTAAGCATATCTTCTTTTTAATCAGTGAATAACAATATTTGATTCTTGCTCCTTATACGATTTGACATGTGAAAATGAAAGTGGCAGTTTTTTAGGCGCGGGAGTGGCGGAGTGACGTCGCCTATGGTTTCAACCATAGGAATACATCGTAAAATAGGATCATGCGTGCTGAAGGCACACGGTTCCCTGCACTCCTCCACCCGGCATTGACCATCCAGACGAAAGTCAGGGAAAAATTCCAGCTTTTTCTGGATCAGGCATCTGAAGGAATCGAAAGGGCGGGAGACGGAAAAATCGAATTCAAGCTATGGGACAAAGACGCCTAAGAGGGCGGAATTCCAATTAGTTGAGGGTAAATCACATGAAACATTCTCTCACAAAGGCGCAAAGGCACAAAGGAAGAATGAAACTTGTCTGTCCTGGAAGGACAAATATTGGACATTTTCCTTGAAAAACTATATCAGGAATCAGTCGCTGATTCCTGTGGGAAATGTTTTACGACATTTTCCAGACAGCCGATCCGTTTTCCGATTCAGCTTTTTTTCATCCGTGCATTTCAAGACGTTTGACGATTTGCGCACAGATACGGATAATCACTCCATCAGAAGCCTTTGTATTTCAATGCTCCCCTTCAAGGGACAGAAAAATGGCCTGCCATTATTTATGCCAACTATGCCATAGTTTTCTCCGTGCGCAAAAAATGCCCTGAAATCGTTTCTCCGCTTTTTTATGTGAAGAGTTTTTTCGACGGCGTCATAGCTTGCACCTGAAAATGCCTGCAGAAGGGCGTAGGACGACATGGCTCTCGCATACCAGTACCCGCATTCGTACTCATTGAACTGGTTTCTTGCAGTCCCATCGTAGCGTTTCCGGACGGCCTTCACAATTGCGAGAGCCTCCTTTTCCTTTCCGAAAAAGAGAAGATGAGACGCAAGCTGATATTCTATTCCAGTCCAAACCTCGTCGGAATATGGAAACGGCAGGGATGGCTTCCCTCCCTTTGGCCAGGTGCAGAGAAGGAGACCAGCTTCGCTTCCAAGTGCATAGCCGGATCTTTGCGGATTCGAATGCTCCGAGAGATCCTTGATGAAATTGTGTTTGAAGACCGAAAGCAGATGCTTGAGCGCGACTTTCCTGTCAATGACTGGTCCAATACCGCAGACGAGTGCCATCCAGTCGCCAAGAATTCCGTCGGAAAGACATCCGATGCCATACTGATATTTTGGCCCCTCTTTCTTAAGCAGTTCAAGAGCTTCCTGACTGTAGCTCACATTCCAGGAAGATGCCTTTTCCGGAGACTCTGCCTTGAGTCCCTCCCACTGGGTCGCCTGAAAGACATATTCGCCGTTGAAAAGCTTTTTCTCAAGAAATGTCCTTCCGAGCGCATACAGACGCGAGTATCTGGAATCGTCCTCCCCGAGATGCTTTTGTATGAGCATCGCCGCCTTGAGTGCTCCAAGATAGAAGGTCTGGCAAAGGGCTTCTGCTCCCCAGAATTCGATGTCGTAAGTGTTGTGATGCGGCTCGATGAGAGTCCCTTTTTCTCCAGGATCCCATGTCCTTATGCAATATTCGAGACTTGCCTTTGCTGCAGGCCAAAGTTTTTTCATCCACGCCTCATCGCCGGAAATACGCCATTCGCGGTAGAGTTTGAGTATCCCTCCCAGTTGTCCGTCGGCGGCGGCATGGAACTTGTGCTCTGTCGGGCGGATCGGAAGACTCGTCCTGAAATTCTGATGACCTTCAGCATTTTGCGAGACAGCAAACTCGCTCTCCCTCAGACTTCGCTCAAGTTCCGGAAAAAGATGCGGGAGTGCCTGCGCATAATTCCAGACATGGGTGCAGGAGCCATGACAGCATCCGGCATTGTCACAGCAACCCTCCCAGCCCCAGAGGCGGCCGTCTTTCTGTCTAAGCACAGTCGGGGTCTTCAAAATTGCGAGATTCGCAGAAATTGCGTCAAGCATTTCATAGGGCATTGAGCTGTCGCAGAGGGCGTTGGCGAACTGGAGGGATTCGTCTCTCAGCATTATGTAGTTTTTTCCGAGATAGGTGTCAGTCTCGTGGACAGACTTGAAGACTGACGAGTAGAATGGCGAGTGGAATCTGCATTCGTCAGCGCATGTGTCAGGACACGCTTCGAGTTCCTCGCCCGCCCGTATTTGGGACCTCGGCACATGCCAGGCAAGCCGCATTCGGACTGTCCGCTCTTCGCCTGGCTTGAGCGGAAATGGAACAGCGAGAAGTCCGCCTGGAGAAGGCTTCTCGCTATCGGGATAGTCCTCGCTTTCAGAAAATGAGCCTTCAGATATTTCTTTCCACAAAAGGGTTTGCGGATCGAACCATCCACCCCTGAAAAGCCTTGTGTTGACTTTTGTCTCTGGCGCGTCTGAAGATATGCAGAAAGATGATTCGGCCCAGGGCTTTTCGTCCGATTTCTTCTGTGAGAGCACAAAGCCGTTTGGAGCGCTGTTCACGGAAGAGCCAACGCTGTCCCTGTCCATGAAGTTTCTCGCGGTAAAATAGAAGACCAATGGATTTTTTTCGCGTCCAGTATTTTTGAAGCTGTATTCGAGCGCGGCGAAGGGCAGGGACGAATTGTCGGCATCTCCCGGAATGAATGGGCTCCAAGCGCGTATATTGACTAGAAGAGGAATTCCAGGTGTCTCAAGTTCGCAGTCTGCAAAAGGAAATGCCGACCGAAAACTGCAGTGTCTGAATCTGGGAAGTCCGTAATTCTTGTCACCGAGTCCGTTCCCTGAATTCTGCCAGGACATTATTTTTCTGCGCGGAACCGGTCCCTCCAGAATCTTTGCCCTCCCAACTTTTCCGCCGACATGGACTGCCGCAAAAATATATGGCTCGTTCAATGTTTCCGGCTTGTGCCATATCGAAAAATTGGAAAGCTTTCCTGTGCCTTCGAAGCATATCATCCCGGCACCAATTCCGCCAAGTGGAAATGCAGTGTGGTTGAGAGACTCTCCTGTCAACACTTTCGAATCAGGGTGGAATTTCAATTCATTTTTCATGGAACAAGCCCTTTGATTTAAATAAATTTGCTTGAAACTATATTTGCCCGGTGGATGTCCATCCGCACAAGCAAATCTAGTATTACCACAACTATGTGTGAAAGTTTTGGGAATTGTCTGATAAAATCATCCGACATTGCAGATAATTCCAGTGAATGTCATGATAAATCCAGATTTCCTCCATCGGCTACGGTTTTGACTTTGGCAATGGTCTCTTATGGAAAAGATACATGTTGGATTTGTTCCAATCGAGGTCGGAGTCGCTGTCGGAATCGGAATCAATGCATTCGAATAATATTCGATCCCGATTCCGATAGCACAAGCTCGATACAGACCTATCTGCGAGCTCCCACAGGCAGATAAATCCTGACAGTGGAGAGCTGTTTTCGGCAGTGGTATGCCACTTTCGCCGAAAGTGGCTCAGGAGAAAGCAGAGAAAGGCGCTTTTGGCAAAAGCACCATACCAGGGAGTGGCTCTGCCTAGAACAGCAGGAATTTCCACAATCTCAGACATCTGAATCCGCGACATCGTTAATAATTGCGAATATTTAACCGTATCTTCTTTATAATCAGGGCATAACAATATTTGATTCTTGCTCCTTATCCGATTTAACATGTGAAAATGAGAGTGGCACTTTTTTAGCCGCGGAGTGGCGGAGGGACCTAGCCTATGGTTTCAACCATAGGAATCCATCGTAAAATAGGATCATGCGTGCTGAAGGCACGCTGTTTCCCTGCACCGTCCCTACAGGACGCAATGTCTTCCATTTCCCTGTCCTGGGGGGAAAACCCCAGGCTCAGACTTCTTGAGCCGTATAGGGAAAATTATAATCTTCAGACTTCCTTACCCGTATGGGGAAAATTATAATCATATGGAAAATGCATGT
>DYRX01000297.1:1958-4936 GCA_020718525.1 Victivallis vadensis | reverse complement strand
CGCAGCCGGTTAAATTATTCAAGTGTATTACGATTAGTATTTAAGGGACAGGACATTAGTCTTTGTCCGTTTCCGCCGGTGGAAAATTGGATTTCAGCAAGGAACTGCTTTTTTTCATGGACTTTGTCATTGAATACCCGAAAGATGTCGCCGAGAAGACCGTTTCGTCTGTGTTGTTGTTCTTTGTATTGCGCGGATAGATTTCCCTGTATTCTCTTGCTTTGCTAATAGCCTCGAGAGCAAAGGCGTCAAGCTTTTTGCTTCTGCGCGGATCTGAAGTGTAGAAAGAGAGCCCCATAAGCCCTTCGTCAGCCTGCCATTCCAAAAAATCCATGGCGGCATCCTTCTTTTCTCTCCTCAGCAGTTCCAGGGTGGCGACAGCCTTGTACGTCTCCATCGCACTGCTGGCAATCTGAATTTTTTCAATGGTCCTTATGCTGTGGAACCTGACCGCAAGATATGCGGAGACGACCGCTCCGAGCAGGAAAATCAACGAATATTTTACTAGCATGTCAATATTTTTTCTCATCAAAATCATCTTTCCCTAGTAGGTGTTCTGTAAATCATGCACCTGGAATGCCAAAATCGGTGTCGAGGTCGCTTTCGGTATCTAGTCCAAAACGACTCCGATTCCGACCCCGAATGCGGGGCAGTTTGCTTAACATTCAGCTTCCCTGGACGCCAGCAAGCCTAAAACGAAGAAGTTCTACAAAAAAGCGAGACAAGTCATAACGACATTGTATCACAAAATCTTCAAAAATGCCAGCAGTCAGCTCCATTTATCAGAACAAATAAATCTTGGAGGAAATGCCCAAGCTTCTTTCAGCGCATTGCAAATATGTTACAACAGTCATCCAGCATGTTACATTATTGTTCCATAATAATCAAGAAGAGGCAAGACAAATATATATGTCATAAATATATCATATTTATTGTCAATAACTTATATATTAAATAAGCGCATTGGCACTAATATTGCTAAAAATATTGGCGTGTTTGCTTGACTGTGAATGAAATATAAGAAACGGAGACAAGGCGGGAGAAGAGAAAGAAGCGGGAGTTCGAGTCGAGTCCGCATGGAGTTTGCACTTTATCAGACATCCGAGATAAAACCCAAGACGCGACCGTTCCGAGACAAGTCCTCTCAAACCCAAAAAGAAAGGATAAGTCCGGCGCGACTCGAAAACCCGCTGTCCGCCAATATAGCTCTTGGAAAAGTGCAATTCAAGGCGCATTTTTGCCTGCGGGCAATTTTTCCGCGTCCCTTTTCCATAGTTTTACTGCAACCGTTAAGCTGAAGCCAAGCCGCCAAGTTGAGAGACAAGAATTTTTCCTCGCACAAAGCCACGGAGACACAAAGATCTCACCTGTAAAAACAACTCTTCTACTACAACATCAAATGACTTCATAGACAGCAATATATAATTTGTTAATATATATCCATCAATTAGTTCGATGACTGGCAAAGACATTTTCTTTTTGAAGCAAAAATGAGGAAAGTGTGTTTTATTTTCCTTGACTTTTATTTTTCATCCCATATACTCATTCGCAATAGAAATTAAACGTTTCATCAGTAAATAACTCTTACGGAATCAGAAACAAAGGAGATTGTTCGATGAAATTCAAGTTGACAGTGTCGTTGGTATCGGTTCTTGCCATCTCCTTCAGCATGGCATTCTGTCCCCAGACAGCTTTTGCGGCATCGGCTGAAACTGATTTCGAATTTGATCCGGCGACAGGGGAGATAACCAGCTATGTTGGGGCAGGAGGAGATGTGGAAATCCCGTCCACAATCGGCGGCGTAAGCGTGGTCTCCATCGGGGAGAAAGCATTTTACAGTAAGACAAAGATGACAACGGTAATAATTCCGGACTCTGTGGCGTCGATCGGGGAAAGAGCATTTCATGGTTGCAGTAAAATGACTGCCGCAACGCTGGGAACCGGCGTAAGCTCGCTTGGCACTAAATCCTTTTACAATTGCAATTCCCTGCTCAGCATAACAATTCCCGACAGTGTGACGACTATGGGAGCTAGCGTGTTCGAAAGCTGTGATGCGTTGACCAGCGCCACCATAGGAAACGGATTGGGCTCCATCGAGACCAGGGCTTTTTACGGTTGCAAAAAATTGGCAAGCGTCACGATAGGCGGCAGTGTAGCCTCTATCGGGGAGAAAGCATTTTACAATTGCGAATCCCTGCTCAGCATAACAATACCCGACAGTGTGACGACTATGGGAGCTAGCGTCTTCGAAAGCTGTGATACGTTGACCGGCGCCACCATAGGAAACGGATTGGGCTCCATCGAGACCAGGGCTTTTTACGGTTGCAAAAAATTGGCAAGCGTCACTATCGGTGGAAGCGTAGCCTCTATCGGGGAGAGAGCATTTTGCAACTGTGACTCCCTGCTCAGCATAACAATACCCGACAGTGTGACATCAATAGGGGAGAGAGCATTTTACGGCTGTGATTCCCTGCTCAGCATGACAATACCTCCCGGCTTGACTTCAATCGGTGGAGAAGCCCTAGGAGCTTGTGACTCTCTGGCTGAGATCATTGTTGACAACGGCAACCCCAATTATTCAAGCGCGGACGGCATTCTTTTCGACAAGGATAAGCTCCTGCTCATACAATGTCCCGGCGGCAAAAGCGGTTCTTACATCGTCCCTTCCACTGTGGCATCTATAGGCGTCGATGCATTTTCTTACTGCGGCAAATTGACTGGCATAACAATACCCGCCAGCGTGACCTCGATAGGTAATTACGCATTTTCTTCCTGCAGTTCATTGACTGAAATTGTAGTTGACGACGGCAACCCCAACTATTCAAGCGCGGACGGCGTTCTTTTCGACAAGGATAAGCTCCTGCTCATACGATGTCCCGGCGGCAAAAGCGGTTCTTACATCGTCCCTTCCACTGTGGCATCTATAGGCGTCGATGCATTTTCTTACTGCGGCAAATTGACTGGCATAACAATACCCG
>DYRX01000297.1:0-1858 GCA_020718525.1 Victivallis vadensis | reverse complement strand
ATAACAATACCCGCCAGCGTGACCTCGATAGGTAATTACGCATTTTCTGCCTGTACTCTGCTTACCTCAGCATATTTTGAAGGTAATGTGCCTGCCAGCTTTGGAGAATATGTCTTTGCTTACACTGCGTCAAATTTCACAGTCTTTTTCACATCGTCCAATTCAGGTTTTACCTCCCCAACATGGAACGGCTATCCATGTTCGCCCTACGCTTATGACTACACTTTGACGTATGACGGCAACGGCAGTACCGAAGGCACTACTCCACCAGAGGGATATTACAAGGCAAATGAGACAGTCACAGCTTCCATGAATATCGGAAGTCTCGCCAAAAATGGCAACTTCATATTCGCTGGATGGAATACTCAGAGCGATGGTCAGGGAACCAGCTATGAGGCTGGAACAGGGACTTTCACTATAACCTCGGATACCGTCCTTTATGCAAAATGGGTATACAGCGTCGCACCAGGATCCGTCTTCAACATTCATATGGCGGAAGCTGGAGCGGAAGCACTCTTCAAAAAACCCAAGGTCGCGCTCATCATCTCCGGCGGCAAGGCCGTCAAAGTCACCGTGCTTAACGGCGCAAAGGAATTCAAGTCGGGTGTGACATACTTGGAATGCCTATGTCCCAAGGTCAGCCCCGGAACATACACGTTGTCGGTCAATGGTGCAACGATCACGAACAATTTCGTGGTCATGCAACCTGAAGCAAACTGGATATCCTCGAAATACGGCTCGTCCGGAGATGCAATATTACTGGAGGGAACGTTCTTCGGCTCGGCCTGCCCGAAGGTCTACATGACATACAAGGACATTAGTGGCAATCCGAAGAAGGCTGCATGCAAAGTCCACAAGCCATATGCATTTGCAGGCGCCAGGGGCAAAGGTCAATCGGTGATGGACATCGACAATGGCGAATCTGAACTGACTTTTGATGTTACCAATAAGATCGCCACGGCAGGACTGGAGTCAATCATTCATCTCGACTTCAAACTTGCATCTCCGATCACAATTCCATTCAACGTCCTCCCTGGCAGTAACAAGATTGCATTCATCTACTCTTCAGACATCGAAAATGCAAACAGTTTTACCGCGCTGTTGACCGCCAACGGATTCGTCGCCGACATCATACCTTTGGATGGGCTGGCGACAGCAGATATCTCCACATACGATGTTTTTATCGCAGGCGTTGACACAAGCTGGAGCCCGGGACAAGCTTTGCTACTGCTATCCTCGATGAAGCCTGTGCTAGGCTTGGGAAGTGGAGGGACAAAATTGTTTTTTCAGATGGGAGTCTTTTCAGGGATGGATGAAGGAGCATCCACCAACTACAACAGTATAACTGCTTTCAATCAATATGATCCTATCTTCTATAGACCCTACGCAATTGAAATATCAGCCGAAGGGAATATTGTCCTATATGAAAACTCCAATGAATTGATAGCAAAATACGCACCTGCACCTCTGCGGAATGTTCAGCTGTATGGCTGTCTAACGGGTGACAATTCCTACTTCCCGATCATCGGTGAAAAGAGAAAATACATCCTCTGGGGCTTCAGTGGCGGACCGGACCTGATGACGGGAACGGGGAGGAAACTTTTCATCAACGTCTTGACAAGGCTGACGAACAACCTGACCTGCACGCAGGAATAGATGCGGAATCGTGAGCCGTCGAGGAATGTGAATCCGGACTAAAAGATCGCAACTGCCTGACGGCGAGCATCTCGTGCCCGTATTTTCCCGATCCTTCCTTGGACGATGTTCATATCGCATTTTTTCAGGCGGTCGGCAAGATGCTGGCAGTTTTTTCATGACTCTTATGACTTCTGCCGCGTCGCTCATCTAGTGTCCTGTC
>DYRX01000580.1 GCA_020718525.1 Victivallis vadensis | reverse complement strand
GAGGACTTCGGAATGCGCGGTCTTGTCAGACGCATTCGGAAGCAGGCAGAATCACAATGCGCACAGGGACGGATTGAACGTCGTTTACGGCGATGGACACACAAAGCGGGTTCAATATCCACTGGAAAGCCAGGTGCAGGAAGCGGAGAACAAAGACAACCACGACTCCTGCTGTAACGCCTCCATGGAAAGGGGCTGGGACTATCTTGACAGCAAAAACTGAAAGATTTCCCGTAATGTTCTTCAGGCCGCCGCCATGATCCTGTTTGCAACGTCAACAGCGGACGCGGCGTCGGGAGCATAGCCGTCTGCATTGATTTCGTTCGCAAAACTCTGCGTAAGCGGAGCGCCGCCGACAATTGTTTTGACTGTAAGTCCGGCACTCTTGATCGCATCAATTGTCTGCTTCATCGCGCCCATTGTAGTAGTGAGAAGCGCGCTCATCGCTATGATGTCCGGATTCTTTTCCCTGGCTGTCGCGACGAACTTCTCGGCATCAACATTCACCCCGAGATCAATTATTTCAAAACCCGCGCCTTCGAGCATCATTTTCACGAGATTTTTTCCGATGTCGTGAAGATCTCCCTTGACGGTTCCGATGACGATTCTCCCGCGCGCCTTGACGTTCGCCGAGGCGAGGAGAGGCTTGAGTATGGTCATTCCGCTGTTCATCGCCCTTGCCGCAATCAGAACTTCCGGAACATAGACCTGATTGTTTTTAAACTTTTCGCCGATGACCGCCATGCCCGCGATGAGTCCCTCGTTGAGGATTTGCTCGACGGGAATGTTCTGCTTGACAGCTTCCTCGCAAAGAGCCTTGACATCGTTGGCCTTGCCCTTCATGAGATTTTCCTGGATCGTCTTCAGAATTTCAGCGCTCATCTTTAACCATTCCTCCATTTTGCCAGATTGGCTTTTTTATTTCGAATTGGCATATAGAATACCTTGCATTTAGTGTATTGGGCTTGTAATTTTACCTTAAAAACTGGTAAAATACTGCAAAATGCGAAAATTTTCTCCATCAGAGCTCGGGAAGAGAGTCGAGAATGTATTGGGCAATCTCGACCGCCATGCGCATTGCGGGGCAGTCTT
>DYRX01000579.1 GCA_020718525.1 Victivallis vadensis | reverse complement strand
TCGTTTATCAAGTTTCTGGTGATCTGGCTCTACTGCAAAGAAGGGAATTCCATCGTATATTGCGGAACTGGAAGAAGCTTCAGCGGAGTTAAGCTTCTAGACAATCAAAATAACCTGCAGGAAGTTCCGGAACTGCACGTGCTCGAAATCCCCGCTGATCCTAGGGATCCCGCACAAATTATCCGCCGCATCATAGACTGGACACTTTTTGGAAAGCAAGATGCCTACAGCGATGAAGAAAAGACTCTGCGTAAGAATCTCTATGTTTGCGACAAGGTCGTTCCCAATAATGGCAAAGCCAAAACATACAAACGGGTGACAATTAGGAATCTACGCATCGTGATGGATGGTGAAAATATGGCTTCATTGAAGGCCCTCAAATTGCCTGACTATATTCGAACACATATAAATGACAGCTTCTTCCAGCGCCTTGAGATGGTAATCAGCAAACCCGGCTGATTTTCTGTCCGCACCGAAATTCCATGAAGTGCCGGTCTCCGCCTGCACTCTCCCTGCTCAATGCAATAGTGTATCCGCATCTTTTCTCCTGCACGCAGGCGGTTCATTCGACCAGATGCTCAAACCTCTAAATTTGCAATTATCCGCTCCGAGGTTTCCGTCAGGTTTCCTCCAGGTCTAGACCTTAAATAAACCTTATAACTCTTTAGTTGTCAACATATTGAACTCATTCTGCGCTGTGATAGAATAGAGGAAAAGGCTACAAATATTGACAACCAAAATCTGGAGGGTGCATGAACGCAGAGAAAATGCCGGTGAGCATTGTGAACGCAGTCAATTCACTGCTCGAGCCGTATGGCAGGAAATTTGATCCCAACCTCAGGGTGGGAATTGAGGATGAGAGGAAATTTTTGGACGTGAAGACCGCTTCCAAATATTGCAGTCTCTCTCGCTGGACTCTGGCTAGGGCGGTCGCTTCCGGACAGCTCCGGTGTTCCAAACTGGGTTCGGGGCAGACATCAAAGGTTCTATTTGCGGCGGCGGATCTGGACGCTTTCGTAAGGAAGCACACTGTAAAAGCGGGAGGCAAAAAATGATCGCACCCTATAAGAAAAATGCCTCCGCCTCTGTGGCAAG
>DYRX01000296.1 GCA_020718525.1 Victivallis vadensis | reverse complement strand
TTCCGAGCTGGAGGAACTGGAAAGACTGCGGGAGTTGAATGAGGAGCTCAGGAGCGGGAACCGGAAGCTTCTGCTGGAGCTCAGGGACGCGCTCGGCCTCAAATCCGCCATCAGGGAAAAGGATGACGGAGACTGCGCCACGGAAAATACTCAGGGCAGACCTGCGGAAAAGCTGCGGCGTCCGAGGGGGGCGCCGAAGGGTCACAGGGGAAATACCAGAGCAATTCCCGGCGGCTGGGACGAGAAAATGGAAATCCCGGCACCATCGGTCTGCGGATGCGGACAGATTCTCGATAGCGGGGAATCCGACATGAAATACGTCGAGGACATTCCGCCTGTTTCGCGCAGGGTGACACTGCTTGAATACCGCCGCGGCATACAATTTTCTCCAGAACAAACAGCGATGCCTCGTACACTTCACCAGAGATATAGAAAAGGAAAGGGACTTGCTTCCGGGGAGCGTGACACTTGAGCGGTTCGAGGACAGGATCTGGGACTTCATCAATGCAGGTGTCGAAATATCGCAGATGGAGGACGGTGGAAAAAAGGATGGCGCCATCAAAAAGCTCGGGAGGGAACTCCTTTCCATCTCCAGGATGGAGCTACCGAAGGGAAGACCGCAGACACTCCGCAAGAGAATACCACGACGAGATGATGAAGCTCGTGGACACTCCAGGGGTGGAATGGCAGAACAACGGGGCAGAGCGGCATCTCAGACCGCTGGTCGTATCGAGGAAAATGTCGTTCGGAAGCGATACGCCGCAGGGCGCAGGAAGAACATGTGTCCTGCACTCAGTCGTGGAGACATGCAGACTCCAGAACATAAGGGAGGTCGATATGCTAAGGGAAAAAATGACCAGAAACAACAATGGACAATATGTTAATTTACAACGACTACAAAGTTCATGGTGTTTTCAAGAAAATATGATTGAGTTCCAACAATTTTACTATTATTTGCTCGTCTGCCAAATCAGACGGCCATCCATAAGCGGCAAAGACAGTTTTATCCAATTTCTGGTGGGCCGCCTGAAGCCATCCGGGACGCTCATTGTAAAGGAGAGTCAAAGTTCTCTTTTCGAGTTTCTTCGCGCATTCCGCGTCTTTCGGAATCTTGCGGACATATCTGGCCATAGCCGTATCTCCTTGGTTTAGGCTAATCGCAGAGCGCCGTGTCGCAGCCCGGACATTTTCCTCAGCCATATGAAATTCCTCAATGGTGGCGTCATATACTGTATCCGTGTCCGATTCCCTAATTGCATTCTTGTAGTATTCGGAATTTTTAATTCCTTCGATATGGCTTGTCCAGATTCCACCAACAGTTGCCGGAAACTCAAGGACTTCTTCTCTTGTCCATTCCGATGGATTCAACCAGTTTTCGCGAAGTTCGCAAATGGAATTCGCAGCGGCAGCAATTGCCTCCGCCTTTGCGTTTGGAGAAAAAGGATTCAGACCGATATCCGGAGGAAAAGGGAATGTCTCGAAGCAAGTTGTTGGCGTATAACGGGGGCGATCCTCAAGCTGTGTGCCTGACCCCAATGCCCACACTTCATGAATCCTTGACTGGAGAACTCCGAAAAAGAAATCGTCAGGACGGGCAAAGGCAATAGTTGCGCAGTCAGGCAACACCGGATTCTCTCTCCAGACGAAGATCCTATGCTTTGCAACCCTTACCGTCACCAGAAACCTTTTCAGCTTTTCAATTTGCAGACGCATTTCTGGTCTTGGCCGTTGATGAATCCACCAGGGGATGCCGGTTCTGTCGCCGCTTCTGGCAGATGCCCTGTACGGTTTCACCTTTTTTGAAATATGCTCGAATGGAATCTGATATTTTGAAGCTTCGAATTCATTTATTCCAGGGGTGAAATCTACAATCCAGAGAGACTGGGGTCTTCTTGTTATTTCCAATCCGTTTATCCATGGCCTAAGCACATCGCTGTTCGGTCTTTTATTCGGATTTGGCTGCATGAGAAAATCAATTGCTTCTCTCTCGGATATTTCAAATGGCCCGACCTTGGTGTCTCCCATGAATCCGATGTTGAAATTAGATGAAATAGATTTCGCCGTACTTATGTCCGACTCAGATGTAAGATCCGGATTTATATTGGACACCAACTTTCCATTCAAAATTATTTCCTTTTCATTTCCGTTGTCGAAGCCTATCATGGAGATGTGGACATTTGCTCCATTGAGAATCCATGGGCGATCGCTCTCCGCGAAGAAAATGTTGCCGGTCTCCCTTATGCGTTTAAGAACTTCGCGGTTTGCACCTCCGCGTATGCCCTGTGTGGCGAGAAGCCCTACACGCTTGCATTTACCTTTTTCAATCTGGGAGCGGGCCTTTTCAAACCAGTAACAGCAAAGATCGGCCTCGGCCGGAATACGTCCGTTCCAAACCTGGAAAAGCTTATCGACATATTCATCCTTGAGTTCCCGACGAAGGAGTTTTCCTCCAAGAAAGGGCGGATTGCCTATGATGAAATCCACGGACGGCCATTCTGGTTCCTTTGGATTTTCTGGATCTGAGTGGTCGAGGATTGAATCCATACACTTGAAATTTCCTGCCATTGGCTGGAGGACGGGATCCTGCTGGATTCCGTAGCCATTGAACTTAACCCACTGCAAATATCCAATCCACACAGTTGTCTGCGCCAACTCATAGGCATAGGGGTTTATTTCTATTCCGAACATCTGCCAAGGTCGCACAAGCGGCAGATAACCGCCCAATTCATGGTCGGCTGCAAAAATCAGAACTTCCTTTTCAAGCTCCTTGAGTTTCTGTAGGGCGACATAAAGGAAATTGCCGGAACCACAGGCCGGATCCAGAACTTTTAGATTTCCAATTTTCTGGAGAAATCGGTGGAGGATCAGATCTGCTTCACCTTTTGTTTTCTTAAAATATCCTGGGCTAAGTTTCTTCCCTGTTTTTTCCTGCTGCGGATTTTTTTCGCCCCTCGCAAGGAGCGATATGACAGTTGCTTTGACCTCCTCCCAGTCCTTGCGCAGATGCATCATCATCAGATTCTCAACAACAACTTCAATGTCCTCCCTGCTTGTATATTGCGCCCCGAGCTGTGAACGCTTGGCAGGGTCAAGCCCACGTTCAAAGAGAGTTCCAATGATTGATGGTTCAACAAAGCTCCAGTCCAGTTTCGAAACAATCATCACGGTTTTCAGCTCATCATCATTCAGATCAATGACTCGGGCATTGTCGAAGAGATTTCCATTGAAATGTCTTATTGTTTCCAGTCCGAATTCACCGCCTTTCGCCATGGTTTCAAAAAGATGAGACAGCATCTTTGAGAAACGGATACCCTCTCCTTCGCTCTTTTCGATGATCTTCGAGAAAATCATTTCCGGCAGAAGCCCTATATCCTCCGCAAAAAGGCAGAATACAAGCCTGTTAAGAAAGTGTGCCGACTCGAAAGGATCCAAGCCCCTATTGGAAATTGACTGTGCAATTTCAGCAAGCATGCTTGCCGCTTCCTGGGTAATTGAAATGCTTGTTCTTCCTGGCCTCAATTTTTCGGGTTCGAAGAAAAGCGAGCGCAATATTTCAAGATTTCTCTGTTCTCCAATTGCCTCAAGGTTGATTTCATGTACGACTGATGCGGTGCCAGTGAAATTCGTGCGGATGATTATTCTTTCAATGTCGGAGACGACAAGCAAAGGGGGATTTTCGAGAGAATCCCGGTAGCGCAGAAGCTGATCATAGGCATCATTAAGATCTTTATGTTTTCCCTTATACTCCCATCCGAAAAACCCCTTTTTCCAGACATCTGCCCAGCCTTCGCCTCCGCCGTGCTTTGATGCACCTCTCTCAAATGTGAAAAAATCACCGTCAGGATCCATTTCAGCTGGAGTTTTGTGTGCAAGGATTCCACACAAATCAATGAAATTTTCCTGCGAAGAAGATTTTTCCTTAAGCGTGGATTTTTTCCACTTTATTATAAAATCTTGAATTTCCATTTTCCTTTTCCCTCTACTGTTAGGAGGTTTGATTTTTCATATGCTTGAAGATAGGTCGGAAGATAGGGAATATCAAGCCGGAAATCGCTAAGAAACCACAAGATTTGCCGCATAAGGCTCCCCTCCAGACCCGCCGCGGCGGGTCTGGAGGGGGAAGCCCCAATCAGCGAAGGAATATGCCGGAGAAACTGGAATTATCAGGACCGGGACTGCGTGTCAGACTCTCCCGCGCCACGCCGGGAAATCAGAAGCTTGGCAGAAACTCGTCGATAGGAACATAAACGGAATCCGGATGTTTAGTTGGAAGTTTAGAGTCGGAACTAGGAAGCCCATCAACTTCGAACTCAGAACTGGCAAATATAGACTCATCAAGGGGGCGGGGCACGCTCTTCCGGCTCGCGCCGCAAGCGTGGTCGTTGCATGTTATCTATTTGTATGACAATATGTTAAGCATATTTATACAATTATATTAGCATAAGATATCATACTTTCCATATCAGTTAATTGAAAACAAGCTCTTTTATGATATGTTCTGTTTAAGAATGCATAATATCGGAACAGTGACAGATACGGATGCGTTACATGAAAAGAGGGCGAATAAGGGTTGGGGATGAACGTTGCTACCATGTCATCCATCGTTGCCAGGAACGTCGCTTCCTGCTCCGCTTCGAGATAGACAGGCGCAGATACATTGACAGGCTTATGGAGGGCGAAGAGACGATTAGATGTGGATGTTCTGGACTACATGATAACTTCCAACCATGTCCATCTTCTGTTCTACGCCGCCAAAGGGGACTCCGTAGGAGACATCGTCGGGTTTGAGAAATGGTATCAGGCTTCAATAGAGGATAAGCTCTTTTCCGGCGACCTTTCACAGCAACCAATCTGGACAGATTCAGTGGCGGTCGGTGACATCGGATGTATTGAAGACCTTGCGGCGAACTACGAAATTGGACGGAAGTCCATTTTTGGAGTAGGAGTAGAGGACAGTGCGGTGGCTAAGGTCATTCGGGAGGAGCA
>DYRX01000295.1 GCA_020718525.1 Victivallis vadensis | reverse complement strand
CGCGTTCGCTGTCAATCGGGGAAGTGTAGAACAGCGTCGGATAGTCGGCAGTCTGCCTGATGTCCTTGAACGCCAGATTTATTATTTCCGGGACCTTGCCGTTCTTCCTGTCGCGTGGGACAAAGGGGATGGCCGGTGGCATCTCGCGCAGTGGCCTGTATTGGGAATAGAATCCGCAGTTGAAGACGGCGGAAGGGTCGGAGATGATCGGGAATTCCGACTTTGCGCCCTCCTTGACGAGGCGGATGTTGTCGAAGAGGACGGCGCCCGGCCCGGAAAAAGATCTGAGCTGAAGATTCAGGTCGGCCATGTTTTTGAGGTCGAGTTTCGAGCACCATGCGGCGCTTTTGAGATCGAACTTGATCGTCTGGTATTTGCCAGGCTCGACTTCGAAATGCTGGTATGACGAACGATTTGTGGAGTCTTCGACGAAGACTCTCATGGTGATTTTCTGTGCCGGTTTAACATCAATGTAGACGGAGTCGTATCCGCTCCAGTCCTTCTTGTCCCCCATTCTCTGGAGATGCTTGAACATCGAGAATATCGTGTAATATCTTGTGGAGTTCCAGTCGGCGGGGCCTTCGTATTCGCCAAAGGAGGAATTTTTCGGGTCGAGGAATTTTCCATCCTTGCTGTTGTATGCGAAGTCATAGCTCTGCCAGCGTTCCGCAGAGAAGGTAATTTTCTTGTCATTCGGGACGGTCTTCTCAAATATTTCGAAGACACCAGCCGCCCCGCCCTGGCTTGCAGAGGCCTTCTCATTGCGCACCATGAGGTTACAGCTTGAGTATTCGTGCCTCCAATACACATCGTTGTCTGTTCTCGGCTTGCATTCCCATAGCGGTTTGCCGTCCGCCCCGTTCTCCTCGCCCTTTTCAAATCCCATGACGAGCTTGGAGTCCTGTGCTGAAATTCTGCCTGCGGAAAGCATGATGGTGCCCGAAAGAGCCAGGAAAAGCAGCTTCTTCATTTCAATACCTCTACTTGAAAGTTGTCTTATTCATTCGGAAATTTGGCGAACTTGATCCAGGTCGGCTGTCCTTTCGCCGATGTAGTGCTCTGATCCCAAAGGACTGCAACAAAATTGGGTCTGGATATCTGAGGGGCGGCAATCTGGTTTATCCTGACATTTTCGGTGGAAACGAGAACTGAAGGTTCCCATTTACCCGCCTTCCATCTTCTGTATCTGAGCTCATATTTGTCCCCGGATTTTTTAGAGTAGAAACAGTAGACATTGGCGCCGGACGCTGTGAGTATGGAGTTTGCCACGTTTCCTTCTTCGAGAACTTCAACATCGTTCCAGCCGGAGGCGTCGTCCTTTAGGCATACGGCCTCGAGCGGAGCAAGCCTTTCTGTTCCGCTGTCGTCGTGGAATGCGCTTCTCGCAAAGAATAGCTTCTTTTCTCCGATGACGGTTTCACTGCCGAATCCCAGATCTTCCGATTTCCATTTTGGCTTGTCATTGACTTTTCCCCAGGCATTCCCTTCATATGTCTGCCAAAAGCCTTCCGTTGTAAATGCAACAACACTTTCACCGAAAGGCGCAAGGAAGCCTCCATTTTTCGCGTTGCAGCCCTCGGCGAAAAGAATTGGAGTCCCCGGCCAGATCAGGACTTCCTTCGGAGGCTTGCGCCTCTGCGCCTCAGGTTTTTTCAGTTCGTCCAGATTCGGGGTATAGAAGGGGCGCGGAATCTTCGTTTCAGCCGCGTCCTTGCACGGATCCCAAGTGTACCCGTCGTCATCGGAAAATCTAGACATCAGACCTCCAAACCCATCATTCCAGGCGGACCATATCCTTCCGGATTTGATCTTCAGAGACCGGCTCCAGCAGGGGCATTTCTGCATGTTCTGATCCATTATCGAAAACCTGTCCTCAACCCAGCCGTTTCCTGCAAATTTCAGACGCCGGAAAAACACATCGTAATGTTCGTGGTAGGATGTGCAATTCTGCGTGCCAGAAAAATAAAGATTTCCACTGGAGTCTGACGACATACTTCCTCTCCAGAACCAGTCAAAAAAATTTGTGGCGACCGCCTCGCCCCCGGTCACTCCGCCCCAGGTTTTTCCACCGTCGAATGTCGCCATTCCGAGACATCCATTGGTTTCGCTCGCAAAATTGCTAGTTTTCCGTGCGCCATTTGGAACATCCCCCTTGAAAATGAATAGAATCCTATTGTCGTCATAGACAGCGACACCTCGGACGGTATTCTGATAGTATGTAAGACCGCTTCCGCCAAGGTGCCCCTGGGAACACCCGTAAGCACCTTTCCCGAGATACACCTGCTTCGGATCTATTCTCTCTACTTTTCCTTCGACGCGCCTCATATTGCCTTCGTCGGATTTTGTAGGCTCAAAATACATGACTTTTCTGGCAAATGGCTTCGGAGCTTCATACGGTTTCAAAAGAGGAAATTTCGCATCTGATCCCATCGCGTCCTTCCCAACTATTCTAATGTTGTCAAGGAAAAGCTCAGTTTCTCCCTTGTAGCCATTGAATCTCATGTTGAACCCCTGAATCTTCGACAAGTCAAGCTCGCAGAGCTTTGCAATTTCGGCCAGCGGCACCTCGCATGTCATTTCCTGACCTGGGGGAATCTCGAATAGAATCAGTCCACTGCGGATCCCCTGCGAAGCGGCTTGAATCCTTGGCGGAATGCCAGCATCGATAAGTTTCATCCCAAGGATAAACGGGGCCGTTGTGCTGAACACATCAAAGCGCAATACCTCATAGCCAGACCAGTCGCGAGGACTCGACATCCTGTGTTTCAAAGCATCATCCCAAAATGTCCCATATCTCTGGTAGAACCAGTCCTGGACATCATGATAGCCCCCATTCGGGGGTTCAGCAGTCAGCGCCTGCCCAGTGACAATGCAGGTTTTCCCGCTCGAGTAGTTGGAAATCAGCTTCCAATTCTGCGCTTCGCTGTCCTTGGGCACTACCATCAGAGAATGTTGTCCCTGAGTGACATGCTCCTTGACAAAGCGGCTGTTCTTAGCCTGGAACCCCTTGAGATAGTCGTCCTTCTCCCAATCATGGACGGCAATATTTACATCTTCCGGCTCAAATCCGACTATAAGCTTGACTCCCTCGGCCGAATAGATGTGTGCAGACGAGAAGACTAAAAAAAGCAGGATACTGAATTTCATCGAATTTCCTCCTATATAATTATTAACGCTTAATTATAACTGTAGGATTGGCATATGTCAAGATGCCTTATGTCTTTTTAATATATTTACTTCAAAATCTTTTCTATTTCAGAATTCTTGAACCGTATATGGAAAATACATATGTTTGATTTGTTTCAATCGGGGGCGCGCCCTGTCAGGTGAAGATGGTATTAGGCACATAGGGCACAAGCTACACAAAAATTTCCACGAGTCAGGAATTATGTGAAGCTGGACATTATGTTGAGTCGAATTGCTTTTTGAGAGTAAAGAGTTGCATTGCCGAGATGCTTTACTCAACATAACGCAGACCTCCTCCTGCGGGGATTTCGATTTGCTTGGCAAATCCTTGGAGTGCGGCAATTATTTGCCGCTTTCGTTGCCGGAGATCATTCTCCGGTCGGGGCGGCGCGGTGAACTATACGGTGCTCGAAATGGGAAGCA
The DNA here is from genome assembly GCA_020718525.1 of Victivallis vadensis. Taxonomy (GTDB): domain Bacteria; phylum Verrucomicrobiota; class Lentisphaeria; order Victivallales; family GWF2-50-93; genus DYRX01. The sequence goes on along the minus strand of DYRX01000295.1, from coordinate 1,391 downwards.
GGAGAATGCGGACCAGATCCGCAGGATTCCCCGATCACAAGCTCCGGCTCGATCAAAATTGCTTCGTCGTCAGATTGCCCTCCAATGAGCTTGTTAAGCATCCTCTCGACGGCTTTTTGTGCGACACGCTCTACTGGCTGTCTTATCGTGGTAAGGATAGGTGTGACAAATTCACGGGATTCAAGTCCGTCGAAACCAATGACTGCCACGTCCTTTGGGACTGACTTACCAATTTTACCAAGCTCCCGTATCAGTATTGCCGCAATCTTGTCGGTTACGGCAAAAAAGGCGGTCGCTCCCTTGGACAAGGCATCTGAACATGGTCCTGCAAAATCCTCAGATCCGGCACCAGTTACAAAGATTAATCCATCCATGGAAAGCCCGTGTGACTCGACCGCACTTTTAAAGCCTTGAAGTTTTAACATGTTGGCCCTTTGAAGATGAGTAGCGAAAAAGGCTGTCTTGCGATGTCCATGGTCTAAGAGGTGCTCTGCCGCCAAGAAGCCACCCTTGCCCAGGTCAACGGAAATATTGCTTTTCGACTGTCCGGAATTGAAAATAACATAGGGGATTCTTCCAGCTATCACAGATTGGATTTCCTCTTCCGGATACGATGTCTGAATTATAAGTCCGTCAGCTCCTCGCGAAATCATTTCAAGCGCAAATAATTTTTCCATTTCATTGTCTCCGTTGGTATCTGCAAGGAGGGTGAAGTATTTGCGGTCAGAGAGTTTCTTCGTAATATGCCGGATGAAAAGGCTGTTGACAGGATTGTAGAAAAGAGAAGCGACGATGCCGACAGTTTTAGTGGGAAGCCCGTGCATCGCCCGGATCAGATGGTTCTTGACATATCCCATTTCCAGAGCAGTCTTCTTGACTAGCGCTCTAGTGCTTTCCGATACAAAGTCAGACTCCTTGTCGTTTAACACGGTTGATATGGTAGGGACGCTCAGTCCCAGGCGACTGGCAATGTCTTTCATTCTGACGATTTTATTTTTCTGAGCATTCATCTATGGCTTCATCTTCAGATAATTGTTATTTTTTCTTGGAGAGATGCGGGCGCCATGCGCTTGCGATCCGCCCTAGAAGATTGCATGCCAGCCATATGATTTCAAGGGATCTGTCCTGGAAGCTTTTATGAATGTCATCTTATTCGAAATGCTTTGCTTGGCATGTCCCTTGGCGATGAGGCGACAAATAAAGCGATGCCAGGCTTTCGAAGGCTATCAATCGCACTGTCAGTAGGATGTGGCATGCATTTTTCCGACTTATCCCTCGCTTGTCATTCTCTCGGCTTCCTCTGAGCATCTTTTCTGTGCGTTACTCGCAGAAGAGCTTCCAATTCGTCCCGTTGCTATAGACAGTTCCAGTCTGGATAATGGAAGTTCCGT
>DYRX01000294.1 GCA_020718525.1 Victivallis vadensis | reverse complement strand
CCCTAAGCAGTTGCCTTGCGGTGAAGAATATTGAATTTCAATTTTGAATATTGAACTGAAGAACGTCAGCAGTCAGACAAAAAGGCTGGACACCAGGGCGGACGAACTGAATTCGTCCATCCACAATGCGGAAAATGCCTCAGATTGGAGGGCGACTGCTTGCGTTGGTCTGGCTCAGTTTAAGACGATTCTCTTCCCTTCTCTTGAGGACTGATAGACGGCAGTAATGAGTTCCACCGATTTGCTCGCTTCTGGGATGTCAATCATTGGCCGGCGTTTCTTCGCTACGGCATCTATGAAATCCTCGACTGGATTTGCAAACGGCGGCGGGCAGATTGTTTCAAGATTCTCGACAGTGCTTGACACGACTTTGCCGTCCTTGAGATAGATGGAGCCTTCCGTACCGTGGATTTCGATCCAGGTCGAATCCGTCTTGGGAAATGCGGAGGTGGTTGTACTGATCGTTGAGCGTGCACCGCTTTCGAACTGGATTATCGCGCTAGTCCAGTCTTCCGTCTCTATCTTGTGGCTGATCACTGCGAATTCGCCGACAACCGTCTTGGCGCGTCCGGCAAACCAGCATAGCAGATCCATCGGATGCGCCCCATTGTTCATGAGCGATGCGCCGCCGTCAATTTTCCAAGTCCCGCGCCATCCGCCCTTGTCATAGTATTCCTGGCCGCGGAACCACTTGAGCCTGGCGTCGCAGATAAGCAGTTTTCCGATCAGACCTTTTTCGATCGCATGTTTGACACCCGACATTATGGGGTTGCATCGCGAGGGATAGATAGTCCCGCAGAGAACCTTGTTCTTCTCGACCGCAGTCTTGATCTTCGCAATGTTCTCCATGCTGATGTCGAGAGGCTTGTCAACAAGTATGTTGATTCCGGCATTGGCGAGTTCGACTGCAGTCTCGTGGTGGAAGCCGCTTGGGGTTCCGATGATGACGCCGTCTAGCCTGCCTTCCTTCTTTATCATTTCGGAGACGCTGAGGTATCCCTTTGGCTCGGCGCCGATTTCGTCCTTGTAGGATTTGAGCCTCGCCTCCAGCCTCTCCCGGTTTATGTCGCATATCGCTGTAAATTCGGCAGTCTCCGACTTCTGGAGGACCGGACCGTAGCTTCCACCCATTCCAAGCCCTACTATCGCCATTTTAAGCATTGTTGTTACTCCTTGACTATTAATATGTTATAGTCCCTTGACTACCATTTGAAGACGACACCCATTCCGGCATCCTTCTCCTCGTGAAGCATGCGGTACATCTCCGGTGCCTGCTCCACCTCGACAAAATGGGTGCGCAGGGGCTTGACATCGAGGATTTTCTCCTTCATGAGCTCCATGATGACCTGCTGGTTGAGCTTGCCGTTGTAGGGCCAGTTTTCAGGATCCGGCTCGCCCGCTCCGATGATGCGGAGACTGCGTTTCTGGATGTATGTGTAGTAATCTGTCTCGACCGGCTTGTGGACTCCGCCGAGGACGATCAGCTTTCCAAATTTGGCGGTACGCGCAGGCAATGAGCTGACAGCTTGTGTTGTTCCAGTGGAGTCTATCGTCACGCGGAAGAGACCTTCCGGGGCAATTTCCTTCAGAGCCGACTCGAAATTCTTGGCGGCGGGATCGAGGGAATATTTCAGACCGGTCTTCTCGGCAATCTTCCTGCGTCTCTCGCTGAGGTCAACTCCGACTACAGGAACTCCGCCCTCCAGCCTTGAAAATATCTGCGCAAACTGTCCGATCAGACCGAGCCCGCATACAAAGACCGAATCCCCGAGATGGATGTTTGCCTGCCTGACCGCCCTAATGCTGATTGTCGCGATATTCGTGAAAACCGCATCTTCGGGAAGAATGCCGTCCGGGATCGGAACCAGCTCGGACGCAGGCATGTTCAAGTGCGAGATGTGCCCCATCGAACCGGCAAGGTAGAAGCCGCCCATTTTTATTCCGGCGACGCCTTCCCCGATGTCTATGACCTTTCCGCATGAGATGTAGCCTGTATTTGTCGGGTACGGCTTGGTCACCATGTGGTAGTCATAGAGCCTCGCCAATTCGGTGCCTGCGGAGATCAGCGAGGCGACATTCTGTATTGTGACCTCGCCTTTGCCTGGCTTATTCTGTTCCCAGTCAAGGACTTCAACCTTTTTAGCGGCAGTAAAAACTACCCGTTTCCCATTGTAGACAGCCATGATTCTCGCCTCTATTTTTTGTTTATGTCAAGATGAACAAGCCCTTCGCCTCCGCATAGCCGCGATTAAACACTAAATATGCGGATTCCCCGCTTGCCTAGCTAGTACCTTAATGTTAAGTTCATCAACAAGCAAGGGCTAGTTCCAATATTACATGTATTTAATATCAATGTTAAATTAGGACAGAACGAGAACTGCCAAATATGGACGGAGAGCCGTTCACGTCCTAAGCGAAGTATTTCATGTCGGCGTACACTGGACACAGGAAAATCATGTGCTATGCAATTCCAGGCCGCGTTGAATCTGTCGAAGGAAGACATGTCGCGGTTTCCTACTACGGTCAGATAAAAAGAGCCGTGAATGAGCTGTACTCGCTCTCGCCTGGGGACTACGTGTATGCGCAGGGAGGATTTGTCGTGCAGAAAGTCTCCCCCGCCGAGGCTGAGATAATCCTTTCGACCTGGAAGGAGCTTTTCTTCGAGCTTCAGGAGCTTGATTCGGCATCCATCCGTCCGTCTCTGATGAATATTGCGCCAGATTCGAAGCTAGCCGAAATCCTCAAGGCGGCAGAGGATGTCAAAACCCTTTCGGAAGACGATCTGACTTTCCTGCTTTCGCTCGAAAAACGATCTGAGATTGACGCGCTATGCGGAGCGGCGAACAGACTCCGCCATTCAATAAGTCAAAGCTCATGCTGTGTACATGGAATCATTGAAATCTCGAACAATTGTAGGAATTCCTGCCGTTACTGCGGTATAAACAATTCTAACGCAAGACTTTCCAGATACAGAATGAGTGAAGATGAAATTCTTTCCGCCGCCCGGGAGGCAGTTGCAAAATTCGGATTCAAATCGCTCGTCCTCCAGAGCGGCGAAGACTGCGCCCGTCCAATTGACGAGCTTGTCGGCATCGTCAGGCGCCTCCAGAAAGACAATCCTGTCTTTCTGATCATCAGCTTTGGAGAATACGTTGGCTGGAGCGGACTCGAAGCGCTCTACGATGCAGGCGCCCGCGGACTGCTGACTCGTTTTGAAACCTCGAATCCGGAAATTTTCTCCAAGCTGCATCCTGATTCCACTTTAGAAGAAAGGCTTGCATTCATAAGACGCGCCGGAGAAATAGGATACCTGATCACAAGCGGGGGACTTGTCGGACTGCCAGGACAAAATAAACGCGACCTTGCAAGAGATGTCCTTCTCTGCAGAGAATTGGGGTCTCAGATGTACAGCTTTGGTCCGTTCATTCCCCATCCGGACACGGCACTGGCAGGAAGAAGGACAGCGTCTGAAATTGAAATGCTTAAAGTGACAGCCGCATGCAGGCTTGCCGCGCCTCCAGAAGCCGTCGTTCCCGTGACAAGCGCGTTCGAGACGATTTCACGCGATGCCAGAAAAAAGGCGATGCAGAGCGGGGCGAACTCTCTCATGCTCAATCTGACTCCGCTCAAATACAGGGCAATGTATTCGATATATCCGTCGCGGGCGCACGAATCCGAAAGCTTGGACGCCCAGATTGCAGACGCGACAGATCTTTTGAAATCCCTCGGCAGAGTCCCAATGGATATCGGCATCCGGACGCAAAGAGCAGAGATTTCGACATCTGCCTCCACAACACCGTGAAAATCGGCTGAATCTTGCTGTATCTCCTTTATAGGCATGGAATGACAATATTTATTCATTGTCATAAAAAGCAGTTGAATTTTCCTCAGAGATGCAGATATCCACAAAAGATTGCGGGGTGTACCAAAATCGCTGTCTGTCTTGAATTATCCGGCTTTTGTGTTCTAATTCCTTTTTACTCAAGATGATTTGGCATTTACAAAGAGGAAGAATGCTTTCGTTTAAAGATAAAGTCAAAGCATGGCTACAGATCGTTCGAGTTCCTAATCTTTTCACCATTCCTGGAGACGTGCTGGTCGGCTATCTGGCTTGCCGCGGCGAATTGTCGGGGAGAGCTTTGCCTCTCGCAATAACTCTTGTCATTTCTCTGTATGTGGTCGGTCTCCTGGGAAACGACATTGCGGATCTGAAGGAGGACTCCAATTCTCGTCCCGGCAGACCTATTCCCAGGGGGGCGATCAGCGTCAAAGAAGCCGCATTCGTAATGCTTCTTCTGTCTTCTTTCGCACTGTCGTTTTCCTATTTTAGCAGTGCGAGGACATTTGCGAGCGTCATCGTTCTGCTTGCGGCGGTTCACTATTACAATTTTTTCACGAGGCGCGGAACTCTTTTTTCGGGTCCGGTCATTCTTGCCGTATGCAGAATCCTCGGAGTGATGATTGGCGTGTCTGCATCTGGAAAGCGCATATCGGCCGACTTGATTTTTGCGGGATACATTCTCTGTGAACTTATTCACATCTTTTCACTTTCAATGGCGGCGGCGAAGGAGAATGGCATCATCGGCAGAAAACTTGCGATTCTTGTTGCGGGGGGCGTTTTTCTTGCACCATTCATTCTGATTGCCGGAGCGTTTGCGACACTGGCGGAGCTTTTGCCCTACACTGGCGAAGCACCGCCTGCATTCAAGCTGGGAATTCTTGCCTGGGGTGCCGCGGCATTCTTCTCGGCGAATGCCGCCTGGAAATTGGCGCGACCCAAAGATGGCAGAAATCACTGCCTCCCTATAGGGATGCTGATCAGAAATTTGATTCTCCTGCAAGCGTCGGCATGCGCATTCACAGGAAATTCTTCGGTCGCCTTATGGCTTGTGGCCGCATTTATTGCGTCGCAGTTGTCATCGAAGTTTTTCTATCAGACCTAGTGTCCTGTCCCTAAAATACTTATCGTAATACACTTGAATAATAAATTATTTCCAATTACCAATGTTGTTGCACCCC
>DYRX01000578.1 GCA_020718525.1 Victivallis vadensis | reverse complement strand
ACCAAGAAAGAGCTTTCTGAATTCATCGCCAGGTCCGAAAGACTCAGCATGGGATCTGTCTGTGCAGAATTCGAGCGCAAGTTTGCAAAGTACCAGGGAGCCTCCCACGCGATGCTCTTCAACAGCGGAGCCAGTGCGAATCTGGCTGTCATGCAGTCCCTGCGAAACCTCGGACGGCTCAAAAAAGGCGACAAGGTCGCATTCTCGGCACTGACCTGGTCAACAAATGTAATGCCCATCATACAAATGGGCTTCATTCCGGTTCCGATAGACTGCGAAATTCGCACATTGAACATCTCTTCAAAAACATTTGCAAAGCGCCTGAAAGAGGCCGACATCAAGGCGCTCTTTGTGACAAATGCGCTGGGACTGACTGGAGATCTTGACAAGATCAGAGATATCTGCACGTCAAAAAAAATAATTCTGATCGAGGACAACTGCGAGGCGCTCGGTTCTGAACTGCCATCAGGCAAGGCTGGCAATTTTGGGCAGGCTTCCACATTTTCATTTTTTGTAGCGCACCATATGAGCACCATCGAGGGGGGGATGCTCTGCACTTCAGACAGCGAGCTGGCGGAAATGACAAAGATTGTAAGGGCAAATGGCTGGGACAGGAATCTCACCCATGCCCAGCAGGAAAAATGGCGTAAGAAATTCAAAGTCAACAACGAATACGAATCGAAATATGTCTTCTACGATCTCGCATACAATCTGCGCCCGACAGAAATAACAGGTTTCCTCGGCCTTCAGCAGATGAAATATCTTGACGAAAACATAAAAAAGCGCCAGAATAATTACAGGAAGCTCGAGTCGGTCGTCGAAAGGAACAAGGAGCTTATCCCCTTTGACACATCCCACATGTCCCTCGTTTCGAGTTTCGCATTTCCGATCATATGCAAGGACGCAAAATCAATGAGCAAATATCTGCTCAGATTTTTTGAATCCGAAATTGAGATTCGTCCAGTCATTGCGGGAAACATACAGAAACAGCCGTTCTACACAAAATATGTTGACAAGTTCTACGATCTGCCAAATACGGATTTTGTTCACAGCCACGGATTCTACTGCGGAAACTATCCGGAACTTGGCGAAGACGATTTGAAAGT
>DYRX01000293.1 GCA_020718525.1 Victivallis vadensis | reverse complement strand
TCGGCTGTCTGGAAAATGTCGTAAAACATTTCCCACAGGAATCAGCGACTGATTCCTGATATAGTTTTTCAAGGAAAATAAATTCACAATTTGAATTTATTAAAATGAAAAACTATATCCTGCTTGCGCCCAATGCAATCTTCTTCAAAATAAGCGAGGAAAGATGCGAAACAAATTTGAAAGAAATCCAATCTGGTATATCTTAGGCGGCTCGTTTCGGGCACCATATTTCTTTACCCCGTGGTGTAATGGTAGCACAAGTGGTTTTGGTCCATTTAGTCTAGGTTCGAATCCTGGCGGGGTAGCCATGAGTAAGTATTAAGCAGACTACATTGAATTCACGGCCGGAATGTCGCCGACTCCGATTTTGGGTTTCTATGCGCATGCTCCTGCCATGCTCCACTGAATACGACAAATATTTATCAACAGAAACTTGAAATATCTGACTTTGCGTGTATCTTCGCCAGTTCGTTCGCAAATCGAAGCAGGTCCCAAAAGGCTTGACACCTGCTCCGATCATAAAAAAACCACTTTTTAAGGAAGAGGATCAATGCAAGTTCGAGCAAAGCACAAGTTGTGCAGAAGAATCGGAAGCTGTATCTGGGGCATGCCTAAATGCCCTGCAAACAGGGATAGGGCTTATCCCGCCGGACAGCACGGCAAAAACAAGCAGAAAAAGCTTTCCACCTACGGAGACCTTCTCCTAGAGAAGCAGAAGCTGAAGACCTACTACTGCATCAGCGAGAAACAGCTCAAAATCGCCTACGAAAAGGCGAAAAAGGGGAAGTCTCAGACTGACGAAAAGCTTCTGAATTCGCTCGAATTCAGGCTCACCTCGGTAATCTTCAGAGCAGGATTCGCTCCGACGATTTTCGCCGCCAAGCAGTTCGTAACCCACAGGCATGTGAAGGTCAATGGACGAGTCGTCAACAAAGGCTCCTTCATCGTCAGACCTGGCATGCAGTTGACGATTGAAGCGCAGAAGTCTCCCTCCATCGTCCAGACAGTGAAGGGGCTGAGCGCGGAAGTTCCGCCATACATGGAGATTGACAGAGACAACTGCAAGATAACCGTGCTCAGGATGCCGGTCGCTGGCGAAGTCCCATGCGCTATCGAAGTCATGAAAGTCATCGAGTACTACGCTCGCTGATCTTCGCGTTTCTGGATCGGAGAAGGAAAAATTCTCCGATCCTTTTTTTTATCTTTTCACGGAGGAGCCCGCCGGATGAAAGCGGAAAGATATCCCTCCATTGCCATGATTTCATTCCTGGCGGCAGGACTGGCTCTGCGCGCCGTCTATCTGATCCAGTATTCCGACTTCCCCCTCTTCGACACTCCGCTTGGTCCCGACATTGAGGAATATCGAGCAAGGGCGAAAGAAATATTGGCAGGAAAATTCTTATGGGATTCGCCCCAGATACACGCCCCTCTCTATCCGTATTTTCTCGCACTGCTTGGGCATCTCTCCAATGACAGCCATTTCTGGATGAGAATGGCGCAAAGCTCCATTTGCCTCTTTTCCTCTGTCCCTCTCATAATGCTTATGTTTTCAAGAAAGCTGGTATCACCGATCTCAGCCACGTTCTTTTCAATTTCAGCCGCAGTCTATCCGCCTGCAATCTACTATCAGTGCGAATATTTCAGCGAAAGCCTTCTTTTCTCCCTTCTCATGATGGCGATCGCCGCCCTCTACGACTCCGAGTCCTGCGCTTCGCCGACGCGGGCAAAAGTCACTCTTCTAATCGCGTCCATCTTATCATCCCTTTGCATTGTCACCCATCCGCTCTCGGCTCTCTTCGCCGGATTTGTCTCTATCTATATTCTCATTGATTCCTTCCGGAAAAATGCGCCAGGAAAATTTGCGAAATTCGCAGTCTTCACTGCTCCAATAATTGCAGTCGCCGGAACTGTCATGATTTACAACCGCGTTTTTGTTTCGGCAAGCTTTTCAATCCAGGAAAACGGAGCGTTCAATTTCTATCTTGGAAACAATCCGGACTCGGACGGGACATGCTATTTGAGACCTGGACCAGACTGGGACAAAGTTCATCGTGAAGCGGAGTCTTCGGCCACGGCTCGCGGCAAAGATTTCCACTTTTTGTCAAAATCTTATGAATTCATTGGCACAAAGCCTTTTTCCTGGCTGGCGCTTCTTCTCAGGAAAAATCTCCTTGCCTGGAACGGAGAAGATCTCATTTCGGGAGCGGATTATTCCATCTGCAGGAGCCACACGCCTTTGCAGAGGGCGTTCGCGTTTTCTCCACATCTACTCATGTGGCTTTCGCTCGCCGGCTTCTTTTCCCTGATCTTCATGCGCGGCAAAGAAATTGGGCAATACAGATTTTTCATACTGCTCTTCGTATCGTATTGGATTGCCCAGACAATTTTTGTGGCGAGCGCTAGATATCGCTTCTCGGCATTGCCCGCGTCTTTCGCTCTGGCATCTTTCTTCGTGTCAGACTTCTTCCTCCTCCTGAGGCAAAGACGAAGTTCAATAGTAGTCCATCTAGGCGCCTTTGCGCTCGCCTCTATTTTTGTTTTTTTTCCGGCTTCCTCCAACAAGGCAAAGGAGGACGCGGAAGCAAAAAGCGTGATAGGAGAAGCTCTGATCAAAAAAGGGCGCGTTGAAGAGGGAACCAAGCTTGTCAAAGAGTCCATGGCGATTTTGCCGGGACATTCGCGCAACCACAATCTCCTTGGAACAGTGGCAATGAGGCAGGGAAAGCTTGAAGAAGCCGAAGATCATTTTATCTCGGCAGAAGCCTGCGATCCGCACGATTCAAACGCCCCCATGAACTTGGCAATTCTCGATTCCGCCAAGGGCAATTTGGATCGTGCTGAAACCTATTTTGACAAGGCGATGAAAAAGGGAAAGCCCAGCCCATTGCTCCTGTTCAACTTCGCGCTATTTTTACAGAATGCGGGAAAACCAGACAAAGCTCTCGAGCTTTACAGGGAGTGCATCCGCATCGAGCCATACCACAAGAGCGCTCTCAACAACAGCGGAACTATTGCGGCTTCCATGGACGATTTTCCATCGGCGGAAAACTTCTTCGCCGCGGCGCTGAAACTCGATCCGGAAAACATCCAGACTCTTTCAAATCTCGCCTTCGTCAAATCTTCGCTAGGAAAATCCGCCGAGTCCGCGGAAATCCAAAAGAGAATCGAGCAGATAATGCAGTCCAAAAAGAATTAACGCTATAGTTTTTCAGCAAAATAATGAAATTATTTTGACCCGGGACACTCAGGCGAACAAGAGAAGGAAATTTCTTTAAAATCGTGAACGCTCACGGTTGAATTTTCCAGCCGCATGTGTTATAATGGTGTCAGAACGATGTTTTGTTGCGCCCGACTTCAAAGATTTTGGAGGCTGATGACCATGGCTAGAAAAGCTTCGAAAGTGACAATATACGACATCGCCAGCGCCGCAGGCGTTTCGAGGGGCACAGTTTCCAGGGCGTTCAATGGAAACACAGACATAAACAGCGAGACTCGCCAGCGGATATTCGACACCGCCAAGAGACTTCATTATGTTCCGAACATGAATGCCAGAGGCCTTGCCAAAGGGACTACGGAATGCATCGGCGTGATCATGCCGGACGTCCTCAACCCCTATATTTCCGAGCTGGTCGGAGTCATAGAGAAATCCGCCCGCGCAGTCGGATTTTCCACACACATCGCCCTGACCCACAACGACGCAGAACTTCAGCAGAAGCTTCTTCTAAGAATGGCGTCAGGTCAGGTTGACGGAATAATCATCACCCCCTGCGAAAGCGACGAAAGCGTCCGACAGATCAACATGATCAACGCGAAGATTCCGATTGTCTCCCTCAAATTCAGGGAAAAGCTCGAATGCGACACAGTCATGGGTGCGGATTCCGACGGAATAAGAATGATCATGGAGCATCTGCATTCCGCAGGGGCAAAGAAGGTTGCGTTCCTTACGATTTCCGGTCAGGACTGGACACATCTAGAACGCCATGAAGCATATCTTTCCACCGCAAAGAAACTTGGTCTTGACTACACAAAGACAGAATCAATTGACTATTCCGAGGGCTGGGAGGAAATGGAGAAGGATGTAATCCGGATCGTCGCCTCCCTTTTCAAGCGGAAAGACAATGCGCCAGACGCGATTCTTGCCTACGACGACATCCTGGCTCTAGTTGTGATCAACGCCCTCCGCCATTCTGGAATAAAAGTGCCTGACGATGTCCTGGTCGCGGGATTCGACAACATCCGACTCGCCTCGGTAGCCAACATGACCCTCACGAGCGCCTCAGTTGAAAGCTCAGACATTGCGAGATTCGCAATTGACATCCTCACCCAGAGGCTGAATTCCTCATCTTCGTCAAAAGTCAGACATGTCCGGATAAGCCCCAGGCTTTATGTAAGAGATTCGACTTCGAGAGAAACCCTGAAGGGCAAAGGCAAATGAGCAAAAAATCCTTGAAAGAAGATCGGTTCTGCCCGAAACATGAGCGCGAGACCATGTCGGGAGCGTTCACGCTCATCGAGCTCCTCGTCGTGATTGCAATAATAGCGATATTGGCTGCAATGCTTCTGCCTGCTCTAAAAGAAGCAAGAGAAAGCGCTAAGATGGCTATATGCCAGGCAAATGTGAAGCAAATCGGGCTGGCAATGCTTTCATACGCCGGAGATTATAATGAATCTATGCCGTACTACAGTGAGACTAGTGTTTGGAAGAGGGCGCCGTCAGGAACATATTTGGAATACATGCTGTCAGATTACACTAACAGCAAGGCAAAAAAAACATCCGGTGCTGAGATTACAGACCTTTATTATTATGCATCAGGAGGCATATTTGTCTGTCCGTCATCGTATCTCAAGCGCGTCAGCTCCGGATCTGGATGGAAATACAACGCGCAGAATGACACTGGCAATGGACAGAGCTACAACTCATATCAGGGACTTTACTATCATTATAACGACTGTACCTCGTCTCCAGTCTTCAATTTTTCTTTGAAAAATTTCTCTTCCCCTTCAAAGACAAACTACCAGTACTGCTCCATAAAAGGTTTCAATCCGATTACAGGTCTCAACCAACCAA
>DYRX01000292.1 GCA_020718525.1 Victivallis vadensis | reverse complement strand
AACATTGGTAATTGGAAATAATTTATTATTCAAGTGTATTACGATTAGTATTTAAAGGACTGGACACTAGTTGCGGTTATTTTTGTATTTCGACTGGGATGAAGGATCTTCTGTCGTGGTTGTTGGGTGTCATGCCGAGATCCGTCCATTGATGGAGGCAAATTCCGATCCGCAGACACAGAGACTGCTCGAAAGAAGCATTCCAGATCCTACTTATATAACTCAATCAAAACATTTTTAGTTTTACCCTGATGCGTGGTCTTGTTGATGTACCATGCGGACGCTGGAGGAGTGGGGAAGTAGGGGAATGTGTATGGCTCCCACCTTTGGCTGTTTTGTCCAGATGAAACTCGATAGCCCTTGGTAAATTTGACGTCATAAATCGTATAGGAAGTCTGATATATTCCGGAAAGAGCGTATGTATTTTCTACAAGTACATTTTTACCATAGACATCTGCGGAAAAGAAATTGCCTGCTCCCAAATCCAACTCTAATTCCCCTATCTGCGTTAGATCGTGCTTGAATGTCACATATTTTTTCCCTAGAACGACCTGATCCTTGTTTACTTTCTCCTTGTATGCAAGTATCCATGTGGATGTGATGTAGAGAATGGAAAGTCTGTCCCCCGCATTCTCATCGATAATGATCTCGCCAATTTTTTCGAGACCTTTGGTCCCTATTTTTGCGGACACATATCTTACCTGCTGGGACGACAAATTCTCGTATTTTAAAAAAATCATAGTTCCTTGCAATGGAACATATGCGAATTCAGATGTGGGCTCTATGCTGTCTCCACTCTCTGCATCCGGATCAAGAATTCCGAATTCCTCGTTAGACGTGGGCAACAAGCCTTCTGCTATCTTACCTTCGGCCTTGGTCTTACCTTTATAGTCATGATAAGAAAAGTCCGCGCTGTTTACAAACCAATAGTTGCCGACCAATATCTGATTTTGCGAAAGAATAAAAACTCCCTTGGAGTCAAATGCATATTGATGAGTGACCTTGGATGTGCTTGTTTCATCTTCCGTGAGTTTTTTTGAGAAAGAGCCGATCTTCTTGGCTTCCCTCGTTAAAGGTTCGGCATATATGCAGATGCACGAGGAAAAGACGGACAAAGCAACAAGAATTTGAACACACAACTTCATTTTTCCACCTTTATTTGACAGGAATTTGCTTTTCTTCATACATGCGCAGGTACTTTAGATGCGCAGAAAAATAAGTCAAGTGGCAAATCCAAATAAAATGAGGAGTTGCGTGAGCATATACGATAGTTCAATCTCTGCCACCAATTGTGAAAGAACCTTTATGTACTAGCCGTCTGACAAACGCTCGGACGAGATCGCCTGCGACGATGAACTTGCCCTCAGCTCCACAGCTTATCATGGCTTACCTCACGGCGGCGGCGCTCATCAATGCGCCATGGTGTTCTTCGTGTCCTCAACGAAGCATTCTAAGCTCTCCCCCTTCTTCTGTTCGATCGCCTCAACCATCACAAGAGGAAGCGTTACGCTGAAAGTCTTGTCAGCCGGTCGCTCGATTTTCTGCGGTGTGGCGCAATCGTGCTACGCATGGATGACATTCCAGTCAATATTGCGCCTTTGTGAGAGAATATTTCATATGCTTTATCCTCAACTAAGGGGCTTTCGCTTTCTTCTGATCGCTGTTTTTCATGCGTTCCAAAACCAGCGTTTCGAGGAGAGACTTTGCCGGGCGCCATGAACCGTCAAAAAAGATGTAATAGTGCTTCTTGAAAATCTCGCTCGTGTAGAAATCCTCAGTTTTCCGCCTGGACTCTTCAAGTTCTCGTTTTGTGCTCTCCTCGTATTTTTTGCGTCTCAAGGATAGCTCTTCGTGCACGGCATCAAGCTCTGAAATCCACTCTCCTCCGATTTTTCTATAGCCATTGGCGGTGAAAAATGCGTCTTCGTCAAATTTCTCCCGGACTTCCTTCTGTATTTTCTTTTGAGTTTCTGCATTTTTCTTTTCGTGCTCGGATTTGGCAGCAGCCGTCCTTTCGGCGAGCAAATCCTCCGCGGAAAGCCATCTTGATCCGTTTGACAGATAGTAGCCGCGCTCCTTCATGAAGACCTCTTTCCCGCTTTTCTCAAAATTGTCGGTGAAATCCTTCTTTTCCTTGTAGAAATCCTGCCTGCATTTTGCAGTTTCCTGGCTGATTTTTTTCGAACATATTTCTTCATTCAGCCTCCAGAGCTCTCCGTCCATGATGTCCTTTTTTCTGACCTCCCTTGATCCAAGCAAGATCTTATCTCCGAGATCTGCCGCAAATGGACCTTCGACGCTTTGTCCTGACGAAAGCTTAAATTTGAGAGTCTCTCCCTTTTTGTACGGGGAGAAGTCTTCATGCACCTTTTGGAGTTTTGAAGCTAACACCTTGACACCGAATTTTTCTTCGCTTTTGGTTTTGATAAAAGTCTTGAATTCATTTTCTGCGGCGTCGAGGGGCTTTGGCGTTAGCACCTGCTTTTGGTCGAAGCCAAGTTCTTTCTCGATAATTCTTCTCGTCTCGGGCTCGTCGAAGTGCTTAATGCGACGTGAAGACTCAGCCTCCGACTGCGCCTTGATCTGCCTTTGAATTTCCGATTTGAGCTCCTTGATGGTTTTATCTGGTTTTTTCCGTGCAAACTGGCCGATGCCGAGGGATGCGCAGATCTTTTTAGTTTCTTCTGCCTCGTCAAATGGCATGATGCTTTTCATGATTTCAGCCATGCGCTCGGCGCATTTTTCGTCTGCAAGCTTTCGGATTTCTGGCTCGCTCATGTCGGGCTCGGGGACATCAGGCGGAATCCCGAGCTCTTTTGCGGTTTCGATGAGAAGAGCATTGCGTCTCTCCCTTTCGGCGATGGACTTCATGATGCTTGAAACAGTGAAATAGACAAGCATGGATGCCAGTAGAACAATCATAGCCAGACCGAACGCATAAATTGTTTTTTTATTCGGCAGTTTCAACTTTGGGGTGGCCGCTTCCATGTGCACCAGAGAAGGAATTCCCCCTGTGTGCCCCTGCTTTGAAATGTCCTTGTCCAGCTCCTCTCCGATCTCGTCAAGAGACTTTTCCAGCGAAGCAAAGTCAGGGTGGCGCGAATTAGGATTCCTCTGTATCATTCTGTCTATGGTCGAAATCGTCTTCGAATGAAAACCTCTCAGATGGTGGGCGGCGCTGACGATTCTTATCGCAGTCAAATGTTTCACGACGAGATCGTTTATTTCCGATTCGCTGTAGTAGGTTCTCCCCGAAAGCATGAAGAAAAACAGCATTCCCATACTGTAGATTTCGCTGTATTCCCCTTCGGATGCGCCGACAATCCTTTCGGGTGGCAGGTAGAACGGAGAGCCCTCTAGCTGATCACTGCGCTCCTGCACCGAAGCGGAAAGCTTTGTCAGTTCAAGGCAGAGTCCATAGTCGAAAAGCTTGACTTTGGAATCCTTCGAGACAATGATGTTTTCAGGCTTTAAATCCCGGAACAGATATCCGCAGTTTCTGATATGCTTCTCGGCTTCGAGAATCTGCTTCATGATCGAAAGAGCCTCTCTTTCGGTAAGCTGTTTGCGGGATTCGACCAGACGGTCCAGCCTTTCCCCTTCGATGAATTCGCATGCCATGAAATGTTCGCCGCCACAGTCTCCGGCAGAAATGAGCCTCGGCAAATTAGGATGCGAGCCAAAACGTTCAGCTGCGCTAATTTCCGCAAGAAGATTTTTAATGAACTCATGATCATTCCGTTTCGCACGAGGAAGAATTTTGACAGCGCAAATGCAGGAGATGTCCTCCGAAAACGCCTTGTATACGGCGCCCATTCCACCGCCGCCAAGAGGGGCAAAAAGATAGAACGATGATATTTTCAGCGGGGTGAAATTTCCGGCGCCGCAGTGGGGACACCTGCTCATTTCAAGTCCATGCCCTTCATCGAAAGGAAAATCCTTCGAACAGGAATCGCATTTCTGCAGACCTTTTTTCCAGAGAGAAATATCTGAGCGTGAAATCATTTGGCGCCCCCAAAAATGCAAAGACCATGGAAATCAACGGGATAAATAGATTTGCTTAAGATAGCGCGGACTCGGTCAAAATCCAGTGAGCGGAGGGAAATACGTCTGGTGGATGAAATTTTCCATCAGGCTACGTCGGATTCTGACTCATGCATGGAATAGGAATAAGAAATTGACCGTCATAGAAGTTCTGTGCAAGGATATTGGACCCCATTGAGTCGTAATCGCTTCGGATCATCCGTTTGGACAGTATTTTTCTTCTCTCCCAATGGAAAATTTCTGTAAAAGCTCTACATTAACGCGCTCCTTTTTGCTGTTCGAGCCCATTGTCATGTCTATCTCGAATCAGAAAGGCAGTCCGGACATCGCGAAGACGCGGATCTTCGCGGCGCAGTCCGAGCGCATCTAATCCGTCCGCCAATGGAGAAGCCGATGAGTTTTTATCTTTTCAACACTATGTCGAGGAAAAAAGAAGAGTTTGTAAGAACGGGCAATGATCCGGTATCCCTATATACCTGCGGTCCGACGGTCTACAATTTTGCGCACATTGGCAATTTCAGGGCGTATCTTTTTGAAGACCTACTTCGCAGGGTCCTTGAATACAACGGACTCAAAGTCGTCCAGGCGATGAATCTGACCGACCTTGACGATAAGACAATAAGGGACTCCAAGGCCGCCGGAATTCCTCTTGCGGCGTTCACAAAGAAATTCAAGGACGCATTTTTCGAGGATCTGCATACGCTCCGCATAGAAAAGGCGGAATTCTATCCGGAAGCGACCGCCCACATCGGAGAAATGATTGACATGATCTCAGTTCTCATTTCAAAGGGCTATGCCTATCTCGCCGATGATTCCTCTGTCTATTTTTCCGTCTCCAAATTTCCCCGCTACGGCGCTCTTTCCAGAATTGACATGGAAAATCAGAAGCCCGGAGCAAGGGTCAGAAACGACGAATACGCCAAGGATTCTGTCGCTGATTTCGCCCTTTGGAAGGCCTGGGACGAGGACGACGGAGATGTCCGATGGGACAGTCCCTGGGGTCCGGGCCGGCCAGGCTGGCACATAGAGTGCAGTGCGATGAGCATGAA